>NZ_JBSHBN010000027.1:0-70395 GCF_053612025.1 Kitasatospora sp. NPDC054768 | reverse complement strand
CCGGCGCGGCACGCGCCGCCGCTCCCCCCCCCCGCCCGGCCGTGTCACGTACGCCGGTTCTCCTGCGCCGAGCTCCGGTGTACGCCCTCCCGACGGGAGGGAGAGCGGTCAGTCGTACCCGCGCGTGCGGAGGGGATGCCTACCCTCCTCAGCGCGAGTCGCTGCCCGCCGACTCGATGGCGGCGCGGCCGGCCTCCAGGCGCGCCACCGGGATCCGGAAGGGGGAGCAGGAGACGTAGTCCAGCCCCACCTCGTGGAAGAAGTGGACCGAGTCCGGGTCGCCGCCGTGCTCGCCGCAGACGCCGAGCTTGAGGTCGGGGCGGGTGGCCCGGCCGGCCTCGACGGCGTGCTTGACCAGCGAGCCGACGCCGTCGCGGTCGATGGTCTCGAACGGGGAGACCCCGAAGATGCCCTTCTCCAGGTAGGCGGTGAAGAACGAGGCCTCCACGTCGTCCCGGGAGAAGCCCCAGACCGTCTGGGTCAGGTCGTTGGTGCCGAAGGAGAAGAACTCGGCGGCCTCGGCGATCTGCCCGGCGGTCACCGCGGCGCGCGGCAGCTCGATCATGGTGCCGAGCTTGATGTCCAGCTGGACTCCGGTGGACCGGGCGACCTCGGCGAGCACCCGCTCGCACTCGTCGCGGACCAGCTCCAGCTCCTGGACGGTGCCGACCAGCGGGATCATCACCTCGGGACGCGGGTCCGCCCCGGCCAGCTTGCGCTCGGCGGCGGCCTCGGCGATGGCCCGGACCTGCATGCCGAACAGGCCGGGGATGACCAGGCCGAGGCGCACACCGCGCAGGCCGAGCATCGGGTTCTGCTCGTGCAGCTTGTGCACCGCCTGGAGCAGGCGCAGGTCGTTCTCGTTCGGGTCCTTGCGGGCCTCGGCGAGGGCGACGCGCACCGACAGCTCGGTGATGTCCGGCAGGAACTCGTGCAGCGGCGGGTCGAGCAGGCGGACGGTGACGGGCAGGCCGTCCATCGCCTGGAAGAGCTCCAGGAAGTCGCCCTTCTGCAGCGGCAGCAGGGTGGAGAGCGCGGCCTCGCGGTCCTTGTCGTTGTCCGCCAGGATCAGGTGCTCGACCTCCTTGCGGCGCTCCTCACCGAGGAACATGTGCTCGGTGCGGCACAGGCCGATGCCCTGGGCGCCGTAGCGGCGGGCGCGCGAGCCGTCCTCGGCGTTGTCGGCGTTGGCGCGCACCGCGAGGCGGCGGCGGCCGTCGGCGTGGGACATCAGCCGGTGCACGGCCTGGACCAGACCGCCCTGGACGTCGGCGCCGGCGTGCAGGGTGCCCTCGAAGTACTCCACCACCGCGGAGGGGAGCACGGGTACCTCGCCGAGGTAGACCTTGCCGGTCGCGCCGTCGATCGAGACGACGTCGCCCTCCTCCAGCACCAGGCCGTCGGCGGTGGTCATCCGGCGGCGCTTGGTGTCGACCTCCAGCTCCTCGGCGCCGCAGACACAGGTCTTGCCCATGCCGCGGGCGACGACGGCGGCGTGCGAGGTCTTGCCGCCGCGCGAGGTGAGGATGCCCTCGGCGGCGATCATGCCGTCCAGGTCGTCCGGGTTGGTCTCGCGGCGGACCAGGATGACCTTCTCGCCGGAGCGGGACCACTTGACGGCGGTGTACGAGTCGAAGACGACCTTGCCGATCGCGGCGCCGGGCGAGGCGGCCAGGCCCCTGGCGATCTGCTGCGACTCGGAGTCGGGGGCGAAGCGGGGGAACATCAGCTGCGAGAGCTGGCCGCCGGTGACCCGCATCAGGGCCTCGTCCAGGTCGATCAGACCCTGGTCGACCAGCTGGACGGCGATCCGGAAGGCGGCCGCGGCGGTGCGCTTGCCCACGCGGGTCTGCAGCATCCAGAGCTTGCCGCGCTCGATGGTGAACTCGATGTCACAGAGGTCGCGGTAGTGGTTCTCGAGCTTCTGCATGATCGCCATCAGCTCGTCGTACGACTTCTTGTCGAGCTTCTCCAGCTCGGAAAGCGGCAGGGTGTTGCGGATGCCGGCGACGACGTCCTCGCCCTGGGCGTTGGACAGGTAGTCGCCGTAGACGCCCTGGGTACCGGTGGAGGGGTCGCGGGTGAAGGCGACGCCGGTGCCGGAGTCCTCGCCGAGGTTGCCGAAGACCATGCTGCAGACGTTGACCGCGGTGCCCAGGTCGTTCGGGATGCGCTCCTGGCGGCGGTACAGCCGGGCGCGGTCGCCGTTCCAGGAGTGGAAGACGGCGTGGATCGCGAGGTCCATCTGCTCGCGCGGGTCCTGCGGGAAGGCCCGGCCGGTCTCGCGCTCGACGATGCCCTTGAACACCTCGACCAGGCCCCGGAGGTCGGCGGCGTCCAGGTCCAGGTCGTTGACGGTGCCCTTGGCGTGCTTGGCCTCGTCCAGGGCCTCCTCGAACAGCTCGCCGTCGACGCCCAGCACGGTCTTGCCGAACATCTGGACCAGGCGGCGGTAGGAGTCCCAGGCGAAGCGCTCGTTGCCGGACTGGGCGACGAGGCCGGCCACCGAGACGTCGGAGAGGCCGATGTTGAGGACGGTGTCCATCATGCCGGGCATGGAGAACTTCGCGCCGGAGCGCACCGAGACCAGGAGGGGGTTGTCGGCCTGGCCGAGCTTCTTGCCCATCCGCTCTTCGAGGGCGTCCAGGTGGGCGCTGATCTCCTCGTGCAGGGAGGACGGCTCGCTGCCGGTCTCCAGGAAGACCTTGCAGGCCTCGGTGGTGATGGTGAACCCCGGAGGGACGGGGAGGCCCAGGTTGGTCATCTCGGCCAGGTTCGCGCCCTTGCCGCCGAGAAGGTCCTTGAGGTCCTTGTTTCCTTCGGTGAAGGAGTAAACAAACTTCTGCTGGGACGGCACGGGTCGGTCTCCTCGTACGCGGTTGCCCTGACGCCGGAGAACATACCCATTTCGAAGGCACTTCTCTGCCCTGAATAGGCCACCCGAGGCTGGTACCCAGCGGTAACCCGCTAGATCGAAAGCACATAAAGGCGTTCACCTCTGTTGGTGAAATCGTCCGCCTGACGCGAGCAAGCGTTCAACTCTTGAACACAAGCAAACCCGAAGATCGTACGATCCGGACGCACGGTAGCGACCGCGGGTCGATGGCGTTGCCCCGGCTTGATTTCCTGCACCCGAATCGCCCGATCACCGGCCGACCGACTTCGGGAAGCGATTCACAGCCGACCTGTCCATTTCGTCCACTGACCGGCCGTCAGCCCCCACCGCGTGTGGCAAGCGTCACCAGCGCATCTCACGGGTCGAACGTAGAGCGACTCCGCCGATCGTCGCACACCGTCCAGAAATGTGCTCTCTCCGTGACATTCGGCCGACGAAAAGGAGCCCTCTTGTCCAGGATGGACAAGAGGGCTGCGACCTAGTGGCAGTCGGCCCCACGGGGCCATTTTTGCCGGTCCGTACAGATCATCCGCCAGAGGTGTCCGATTCGGCGTCCACGCCCGGTCGGGCGCAGTCGTACGGATCGTCCAACCAGCCCTCCGGCAGGACCACCCGGTTGTTGCCGCTGGTCCGTCCGCGCGGGCCGTCCGCACCGTCCGGCCAGCCCTGGGACTGCTCCACCTGGGAGAGGGTTTCGGCCAGTTCGGCCAACGAGGAGGAGCCGGCCAGCTTCACCCGCAGCTCCGAGCCGACCGAGAAGCCCTTGGTGTACCAGGCGACGTGCTTGCGGAAGTCGATCACGCCGCGCGCCTCGTCGCCCAGCCACTCGCCGAGCAGTTGCGCGTGCCGCACCATCGCCGCGGCCACGTAGCCGAAGTCGGGGCGGGCGTAGTCCACGTCGCCCTCGAAGATCGCGACCAGGTCCCTGAACAGCCACGGCCGGCCCAGGCAGCCGCGGCCCACCACCACGCCGTCGCAGCCGGTCTCGCGCATCATCCGCAGCGCGTCGTCGGCCGACCAGATGTCGCCGTTGCCCAGCACCGGGATGTGCGCCGGGACGGACTCGCGCAGCCGGGCGATCGCCGACCAGTCGGCCGTCCCGCCGTAGTGCTGGGCGGCGGTGCGCCCGTGCAGGGCGATCGCCGCCACGCCCTCCTCCGCGCCGATCCGGCCGGCGTCCAGGTAGGTGAGGTGGTCGTCGTCGATGCCCTTGCGCATCTTCATGGTCACCGGCAGGTCGCCGGCGTTGGCGACGGCCTCGCGCAGGATCTCGCGCAGCAGGTTGCGCTTGTACGGCAGCGCCGAGCCGCCGCCCTTGCGGGTGACCTTGGGGACGGGGCAGCCGAAGTTGAGGTCGATGTGGTCGGCCAGGCCCTCGTCGGAGATCATCCGGGCGGCCTTGCCCACGGTCACCGGGTCCACCCCGTACAGCTGGATGGAGCGCGGCTTCTCGCTCGGGTCGAACGTGATCAGCTGCATGGTCTTGGCGTTGCGCTCGACCAGCGCCCGGGTGGTGATCATCTCCGAGACGTACAGGCCCCGGCCGCCGCTCTGCTCACGGCACAGGGTGCGGAACGGCGCGTTGGTGATGCCGGCCATCGGCGCCAGCACGACGGGCGGCCACACCCGGATCGGGCCGATGTCGAGCGGCGCGAACTCGGTGTCGGACGCGGTGGGTGCGGGCGTGGCTGTCATGCGCGGCTGACCTCGGGTGATGGGGACGGGACTCTCCATTGTCCCCCACCCGTCCGCCGCCCGGGTGAGCGGCCGCCACCCGCTCCGAGGCGCTCCCGCTACGGAGCCGACGGCGGCACCGACGGCGCCGCGGACTGCGCGGGCTCCGCCGGGTCCGCCGGGTCCGCCGGTTCCGCGGGCTCCGGCGGCTCCGAGCTCGCCGGGACGACGGTGATCGACCCGGAGGTGACCGCGGCGTGCAGCCGGTTCGGACTCGACGAGTCCACCAGCCCCGTGTCGATCCGGCCGTTGCCGCTGCCGATCTCACTGGAGACCGCGTACCGGCTGCCCCTCGGCAGGGCCAGCTCCACCGAGCCGGAGGTGGCCGTGGCGTCCACCTCGCGCGGGGCCTTCGCGAAGCCCAGCTGCACCGAACCCGAGCCGACCCGCGCCGTCACCCGCCGGGTGCTCAGGTTGGTGCCCCGCACCTGACCGGAGGTGGCGTGCGCGGACACGTTCCCGGAGGTGTCGAACAGCACCAGCTGGCCGGAGGTCAGCTCCATCCGCACGTCCCCGCTCAGCCCCTCCACCTGGACGGAGCCGGAGCCCACCGAGCCGGACACCTCGGTCGCCGCCGGCACCTCCAGTTCGATCTCGGCGCCGCAGCCGACGTCCACGAACGGCAGGACCAGCCGACAGTGCATCCCGACCGTCAGCACGTCGCCGTCGAAGACGGTGGACACCACCGGTTTGCGCACCAGCCAGTCCAGGCTCTGCCGGACCACCACGTGGCCCTCCCGGCCGGCCCGCACCCTGACCGAGGCGTTGCCGGTCTCCAACTGGAGCCGGTGGATCGCCACGTCGTACGGTCGGCTGGTGCTGGTCCGCTGCTGTACCGCCATCGACCAGGTCTGCAGTCCGGCCCCCAGCATGACCAGCACGATCACGACCGTCCCGGTGACCCGCCAACCTTTCGTCCCCTTCACCGCTACCCGACCTCCAGGAAGCGCAGCACCGCCATCACCCGGCGGTGGCTGTCCGCGACCGGCGGCAGGTCGAGCTTGGTGAAGATCGAGTTGATGTGCTTGGCCACCGCACTGTCGCTGACCACCAGCGAGCCCGCGATCGCGGCGTTGGAACGGCCCTCCGCCATCAGGGCGAGCACGTCGCGCTCGCGCGGGGTCAGCTTCTCCAGCGGGTCCCGGTGGCGGCGCACCAGCAGCTGGGCGACCACCTCCGGGTCCAGCGCGGTGCCGCCCTCGGCGACCCGCTGGAGCGCGTCCACGAAGTCGTCGACATTGGCCACCCGCTGCTTGAGCAGGTAGCCGACGCCGCTGGTGTTGGTCGCCAGCAGGTCCGCGGCGTAGCGCTCCTCCACGAACTGGGAGAGCAGCAGGACGGCGGTGTCCGGCCACTGCCGGCGGATCACCATCGCCGCCTTCACCCCCTCGTCGCTGAAGCCCGGGGGCATCCGGACGTCGGCCACCACCACCTTCGGGCGGTGCTCCTCGACGGCGGCCAGCAGTTCGGTGGCGTCCCCGACGGCGGCCACGACCTCGAAGCCCACCGCCTCCAGGACCTTGACCAGGCCGACCCTCAGCAGGACCGAGTCCTCGGCGATCACAGCACGCACGGCAACTCCACGGTGATGGTGGTGGGGCCCCCGAGGGGGCTGAGAACGGACAGCGTGCCGTCGACCGAGGCGGCGCGCTTGCGCAGCCCGGTGAGCCCGGTGCCGCGCGAGGGGTCCGCGCCGCCGACGCCGTCGTCGCTGATGACCAGCCGCAGCCGGCCGCCGGCCGTCCGCACCGAGAGGTCGACCCGGTGGGCCCTGGCGTGCTTGGCCACGTTGGTGAGCGCCTCGGAGACGGTGAAGTAGGCGACCGCCTCCACGGTCGGGGCGACCTGCTCGGAGAGTGCCACGTCCAGGCGCACCGGCAGCGGGGCGCGGGCGGCGATGCCGGACAGCGCCGCGTCCAGGCCGCGGTCCTCCAGGACGGCCGGGTGCAGGCCGCGGACCAGGTCGCGCAGCTCGTCGATGGCCGCCTGGGCCTCCTCGTGCGCGTCGACGATCACCTGCATCACCTCGGGCGGCACGTCCTTGAGGGTGCGCCGGGCCAGGCCCAGGTTCATCGCGAGGGAGGTGAGCCGCTGCTGGGCGCCGTCGTGCAGGTCCCGCTCGATGCGGCGGCGCTCGGCGTCCACCGCGTCGACCAGCCCGGCCCGGCTCTCGGCGATCTCCTCGACCCGCCGCTCCAGCGCCTCCGCCCGGTCCGGGCCGAGCAGCCGCCGGGCCACCCACACCTCCAGCCGGGCCAGCTGGGTGCCCGCCGGCGGGAGGACCGCCAGCAGCAGCAACCCACCGAGGGTGACCAGGACGTCCTCCCCGGCCAGGCCGGAGCGCACCGCCGTGCCGGCGGGCAGCAGCCACATCCAGCCGTACACGGTGGCCAGCACCACGGCGGCCGCCCAGGCGTACAGCACCGCCAACGCGCCCGCCGCCAGCAGCGGACCGGCCACCAGGTGGTGGAGGGCCTGGCGCCAGGTCATCCCCAGCAGCCAGGCCTGACGCCCCGTCGGCGGGCGCAGCGGCGGCACCTCCACCCCGTGCAGGGCGCGCAGCCGGCCGCGTTGGAGGGCGGTCAGCGGGCGGGCGCAGAGCAGGACGGCGGCGAGCACCGGGAAGAGCAGCGTCGACTCGGTGACGGCCAGCCAGACCGGCAGCGCCATGGGTATTCCGGCGGCGGTGAAGCGGACGTCCCGCCAGACCTCGGGCGACCACGGTGGGCGCCGGAGGCTCCTGACGAGCGCTCGGCGCAACGTGGTGGAGGACATGCCGAACAGCGTAGGGCCCGATGATCACGGGCCGCCATGAAGGGGGGTGCCGGGTGGGGGGTGTAGCTGGATACACCCCCGATTCGGTGTGGAGCACCACCGACAGGACCGGGGTCCCGGCGGAAGGCTTGAGGGCATGACGAGCACCGCATCGCACTCCGCCACTGCGCCGAACGGGCGGCCCGGTCCCGGAGGTGCCTCCGCAGCCCCGGAGGGGGCGCTGCCGGCCGGGGCCGGGCCCTGGTCGGTCCGCAGCGCCGGGTCCGGCCGCGGCCGGGCCGCGCTGGAGCTGTACCAGTACGGGGAGTTGACCGACGTCCTGGTCGCCGCCCGGCTCACCCCGCACCTGCTGCGCGGGGCCCGGCACTGCCCGTCCACCGGGCGGAACCGGTACGTGCTGGCCTGGGGCCGGCTGGCGGCCGACGGCGTCGCACCCGCGGTGGTGTTCACCGGGCGGCGGCCGTTCCGCCGGGCGCGGTCGACGGCCGAGGTGGCCGTGGTGGCCGTGGTGGCCGACCGGTTCTGGATCGCCTGGGCCGAGGGCCCGTTCGACGCGGTGCGGGTCGAACACTCGGCGGGCGGGACGGCCGAGCGGCTGCCGCTGGAGCGGGTGCGGGGCATCGCATGAGTACCGCCGTCCTCTCCGTCCGCCCCACCTCCTCGTACGCCCCGCCCGCGCGCCTCGGCCGGCTCCCGGTCATGGCCGCGGTCGCGCTGCTGCCCTGGCTGGCGGTCCTCGCCGTCTGCCACGAGACCCCCTGGGTCGTGCTCGACCTCACCGAGTTCGCCGCCCTGCTCTCGCTGGACGCGCTGCTGCGCCGGCGCAGCCCCGCCGCGCTCTGGGCCGGCGCGGCGGTGGCCCTGCTGCTCGCCGGGGACGCCCTGGCCGACATCGCCTGCGCCGGGCCGGGCCTCCCGATGCTCGCCGCGCTGGTCATGGCCACCTGCATCGAACTGCCGCTCGCCGTGGTGTGCCTGTGGCTCGGCCGGGACGCGGCACTGCGGACCGCCTAGGGCGTCGGCAGCTCGTCCATCAGCGCGCGGGTCCCGTCGTCCAGCGGGGTGTACGTGATCATCCGTGTCCCCAGCTGCGGACTGAGCCAGAAGTTGGTGTACTCGCAGCGCAACAGCCCGACCCCCGGCACCTGGAACCGCTTGATCCCGTTGCCCGGCCGCATCACGTCGTGCCGCTGCCAGAGCTCCGCGAAGTCCGGCGAGGCCTTGAGCACCCGGGCCACCAGCGCCTTCCAGGCCGGCTCCGAGCTGTGGTCGGCCATCGCCGAGCGGAACCGGGCCACCATGCCGAGGCGCTCGGTGCGGTAGTCGATCAGCACGTCGCGGAACTGCGAGGGCGTGAACGCCATCCACATCAGGTTCCGGTCCTCCGGGGCCAGCCGGTCGAGGTCACCGACGATCGCGGTGTACTGGGCGTTGTGCGCCAGCACGTCGTAGCGGGAGTTGAGCACCACCGCCGGGTACGGCGCCAGCCGCTCCAGCAGCAGCCGCACGCTCGGGGTCACCGAGGGGCACTCCCTCACCGGCACCGGGTCGTCCGTGCCGGCCAGGGTGAACAGGTGGGCCCGCTCGCTCGGGTCCAGCAGCAGCGCCCGGGCCACCGAGTCCAGCACCTGGGTGGACACCTGGATGTCCCGCCCCTGCTCCAACCACGTGTACCAGGTCACCCCGACCGCGGCGAGCTGCGCGACCTCCTCCCGGCGCAGCCCCGGCGTCCGGCGGCGCCCGGTCATCGGCAGGCCCACCTGCTCGGGCGTCAGGCGCTCGCGGCGGCTGCGCAGGAACGCGGCCAGCTCGTGCCGGCGGGCTTCGTCGGGAGTGGCCGGGCGCGGACCGGCCGAACCGGTGCGGGCTTGCGCGGGAGGTGTGGCGAGGCTCATGCTCCCCAGCATGCGACAGCCGTCAGCCTGTTGCCAGGTACTTCTTATACCCGGATAACCACACTCTGGTACCAGGGTACGACCCGGCGGATCGTAGGACCCGTGACCCGACAACTCGCCGCCGCCCCCGCATCGAGCCGCACCGCCACCCCCGCCACCACCCCCGGCACCGCGGCCGCCCGTACCTCCGCCCCAGGACCGGACGGCCCCGCCACCACTCCCACCGGCCCCGCCGCCACCCTCGGCACCGCCGGGCTGGTCACCGTCCTGCTCGGCGCCTTCCTGCCGATGCTCGACTTCTTCATCGTCAACGTCGCCCTGCCCACCATCGACCACGACCTGGCCGCCGGGCCCGCCGTCCTCGAACTGGTCGCCGCCGGCTACGGCATCGCCTTCGCCGTGCTGCTCGTCCTCGGCGGACGCCTCGGCGACAACTACGGGCGCCGCCGACTCTTCGTCGTCGGCGCCGTCGCCTTCGCCCTCACCTCACTGGCCTGCGGCCTCGCCCCCGGCGCGTGGTCCCTGGTCGCCGCCCGGGCCGCCCAGGGCGCCTCGGCCGCACTGCTGATCCCGCAGGTGCTCGGCACCATCACCGCCGCCACCGAGGGCGCCCGGCGCGGCCGCGCGCTCAGCGTCTACGGCGCGGTCGGTGGGATCTCGGTGGTGATCGGGCAGGTGCTCGGCGGCATGCTGGTCGCCGCCGACCTGTTCGGCACCGGCTGGCGCTCGGTGTTCCTGCTGAACGTGCCGTTCGCGCTGCTCGCCGTGGTGCTCGCGGTCCGCTACGTCCCGGAGAACAGGGCCGCCACGGCCGCCCGGGTCGACGTCCCCGGCACCGTCCTGCTCACCGCCACGCTGCTCTCCCTGCTCATCCCGCTGATGGAGGGCCGTGCCGCCGGCTGGCCGCTCTGGTCCTGGGTGCTGCTGGCCCTGTTCCCCGTCCTCGCCGTCGCTTTCGGTACCGTCGAACGCCGCGCCGAGCGGCGCGGGGACACCCCGCTGGTGCCGCCGTCCCTGCTGCGCATCCCGGAGATGCGACGCGGCCTCGGCATCGCGCTCCCCTACTTCGCGGGCTTCGGCGGCTTCATGTTCGTCATCGCGGTCGCCCTCCAACAGGGCCTCGGGCTCGGCCCGGTCGCGGCCGGCTGGGCGCTCGTCCCGATGGCCGTCGGCTACTTCTGCGCCTCGCTGGCCGGCCCGCGGCTGATCGGCCGCTGGGGCAGCCGGGTGCTCAGCGCCGGTGCCGTCGTCCAGGCCACCGGCCTCGCCACCCTCGCCCTGACCGTCCTGGCCGACTGGTCGCACTTCTCCCCGCTGCGGATGGCCCCGGGCGTCGCCCTCGCCGGCATCGGGCAGGGCCTGATCGGCACCCCGCTGTTCCGGGTCGTCCTCTCCACGGTGCCCGCCGCCCGGGCCGGCGTCGGCAGCGGCGTCCTCGCCACCGGGCAGCAGTCCAGCCTCGCCCTCGGCGTCGCCACCCTCGGCACCCTCTACCTCTCCCTCTCCCCCGTCCTCGGCATGGACCGCGCCCTCGCCCTGTGCCTGGGCATCCAGCTCCTCGGCTCCTTCACCATCCTCTACCTGACCACCCGTCTCCCCCGCTCCATTGGCTGAACCCCGGCCTGCGGGGCCACCCTGGCCCCGGCGACGGCGACGGCGACGGCGAAACGGCCCCGCGATCGGTACCACCGGCCGCGGGGCCGTCGGCGCTCCCGGGGCCGGCCCGGCCGGGGGCATCGCCCAGTCGCTGCTCGTCACCTGCTGGCACGTCGGCATCGCCACCGGCGGCCTGGCCGGCGGCCTCCTCCTCGACCACGTCCGCCCGACCGCCCTGCCCTGGTCCGCCCTCGCGCTGCTGGCCGTCCGCGCGGCCGCCACCCTCGTGGCCGCGCCGCACGCCCGCCGTGCCGTGGGGCCCGCGACAGCCGGAGTCCCCGTTCGCCGACGCCCTGCTCACCATGCGGGAGGAGGACCGTTGATCCACCTCGACTCCTGCGCGCTCCTCACGCTCCTGATCCCTGAGAACGAATCCACCGCTCCGCGCGCATTCCTCTCCTCGCACGGCTCCGCGAGCCGTGCGACCGGCGCGCCGGCCAGGTCGAGGCACCACCCGCACTGATCCGGGTCGGCGCACCACGGGACGTGCCGGACACGCCGGCCGACCTGCTCGACCGGCTGCTCCGCGTCCGGCGCTCCGATGCCGTGCCCGGGGCCGCCTGCCGGACCCCCGACCGGCAGTTCGGTCGCCTCGACGCCGTCGCCTCGGCTCAATGCCGGGTCGGCCAACCGCCTCCCGATGAGCGGGCGTCCGGGAGCACCGACCGCGTCGGGCCTCCCGGACGTGTCGGGACCGACCGCTCCGAAGGCGGGCTACCGTCCCGCGTCCAGGGCCGCGACGAAGCGGTCCAGCCGGGAGGTGACCTGCCGCAGGGCGTCGATCGAACCCACGGGGTCGTCGGGCAGTTCGAGGCCGTGGTCGGCGGCGGGCAGTTCGAGGACCTCGTGGCCGGTCGCGTCGGCGGTCGGGCGGCTCCACAGCCTGTCGGCGGCGCCGCCGACGAGCAGGGTCGGCGCCCCGGTGCGGTGGAGAGCACGGACCACGTGGTCGACGGTCAGGACCGGGGTCAGCCAGGCCGCCGGGAGGTCCCGGTCGGCGGCGACGGAAGCGGCGAAGGAGCCGAGGGACTTGCCGACGACCAGGCGGCAGGCGCCGTGCTCGGCGTCGACGGCCCGGGCGGCCTGCCGCTCGACCCAGGCGATCCGCTCCTTGGGCTCGAACTCGCTGAACCTGTCGGGAAGTTGCCACCACAGTTCCTGGACGGTCCAACCGTGCCGGAGGAGCACCGCGCGGGCGAAGTGGAGGAGGGGTCTGGCGGGTGTGTACCCGACACCGGGGAGGACGAGCGCGACGCGGTCGGGGGCACCCCCGAAGCGGGTGGGGACGGCCGGCGGGGACGGATTCGGCATGGGCGCAGACTACGTGGCCGGCGCGTGTGACGTGCTGTCAACCCTGACCATCGTCAGGGGCGCCGCTTGACTTTCGGGTCGGGTGGAAAGGGCTCTTCGGCTTCTACCGTCCGGACCATGACGTACACGGACAGGAATGCGAGGAAGGCCGGCGCGACAAGGGGCGCGGCCAGGCCCAGGCCCGTCCTCGCCGCGGCCATGCTCGGCGCGGGGGCCGGGGCGGTGGCATGGCTGGCGCCGGAGCGGGGCGGCGGGGCGGGGCCGGCTCGGGTGTCGGCCGGGTGGTCGGCCGACGGCTACCGGCGGACGGTGGAGGCCGTCAACGATGCCCCGCATGCGGTGGCCTCGCTGTCGGGGCCGGCCACCGAGGTCGGGCTGCTGGTGCTGGGGCTGCTGCTGGCGTTCTGCTGGTGGACGGCCCGGGCCCGGCGGGCCGCCGGGGTGGTCGCGGGGGTGGCGCTGGCCGGGCTCGGCACGGTGCTGGCCTACGGGGCGAGCGAGGCGCTGAAGGTACTCCTCGACGAGGAGCGGCCCTGCCGGGCGCTGGCCGGGTTGCCGGGCACGGCGGTCGCCGAGTGTCCGCCACCGGGGGACTGGTCGTTCCCCAGCAACCACGCCACCCTGGCGGTCGCGCTGGCGACGGGGCTGGTGCTGCTGCGTCCGCGCTGGGCACTGCTGGTCATACCCGTCGGCGGTGCCACGACCGCACTGCGGGTGGCGGCCGGGGTGCACTACCCCCACGACGTGCTCGCCGGTGCCGCGCTCGGCGCCACGGTCACGGCGGCCGCGGTCCTCACCCTGCGGCCGGCGGCCACCACCGCCGTGACGGCCCTGACCGGGGTGCCGGTCCTCGGGCGGCTGTTGTCGGCACCGTCGACACCGGACCGGGGCACGGCACCGGGCCGGGGCACGGCACCGGACCGGGGCACGGCACCGGGCGCGGCGGGCTCAGTCCCGCGGGCCGCCCGCGCAGGTCGCGCCGAGGGTCAGCCCGGCCTCGTGGGCGAGGACGGCGGCGGCCGCCCGGTTGGCCACACCCAGCCTCGCCAGGATGGAGCTCACATGGGCCTTCACGGTTCCTTCCACCACCCCCAGCCGACGGGCGATCTGACCGTTGGACAGCCCGGCGGCGATCAGCGTCAGCACGTCCCGTTCCCGGCTGGTCAGGGCGGCCACCTGTTCCCGGGCGCCGGCACGCCGGTCGGCGGGGCGGCCGGCCCCGGTGGCGGCCAGGTGGGCGACCACCCGGGCGGCCACCTTGGGTGAGAGGTAGGCCGCCCCTGCCGCCACCGCGCGCACCCCGGCGAGCAGTTCCTCGGGCTCGCCGGACTTGATCAGGAAACCGTTCGCACCGCCGCTGAGCGCGCGCAGGATGTAGTCGTCCTCACCGAAGGTGGTCAGCATGAGTACTCCGGTGGCCAGGCCGTTCCGACGGATCTCGGCAGCCGCCGTGATGCCGTCCGTCCCGGGCATCCGGATGTCCAGCACGGCGACGTCGGGCCGGTGGCGCCGGACCAGTTCGACGACCTCCCGGCCGTCCCCGGTCTCGGCGACGATCTCGATGCCCGGGTCGGTGGTGAGCACGGCGCGCAGTCCCGCGCGGATCATGGGCTCGTCGTCGGCGAGCAGCACCCGGATCGGTGCGGTGGTCATCGGCGGCTCCTGTCGGTCGCTCGGTACGGAGGTGGTGCGGGGAAGGAGGTCGTACGGGAGGTCAGGAGACGAGCACATCACGCGAGACCAGCCGGGAGTCCCGGAAGCAGAGCCGGTAGGCGTCGCCGGCCCGGTCCACGAACAGCTGGGCGGTGATGGCGTAGTACGTGCACGAGACCCCCTCTCCCGCCGGCGGTGCCGGCGTCGACGGCCCGCTCGGCGGGCGGTACGGCAGCCGGTGGCCCGGCAGCAGCCGCTCGACCGAGGCCTGCTCCTGCCCCACCTGGAGGGAGGCGAAGACCCCCGGGTCCAGCACCGACAGGCTGACCACGTAGAGCGTCCATACTCGCAGCGCCACGGTGAGCAGCACGGCCGTCGTCAGCGGGACGAGCACCACGGCGGCCAGCGTCCGGCCCACCCTGCGCCGCGCCTGCCGCAGTTCGCGGACCGGCGACGGCGGAGCGGGGGGCAGCGGCGGGACGGGCCCGGCGGCACGGCGCGGCAGGTCGGCCACGACCTCGAACCCGCCGTCCGCGCGGGCCCCGTGGGCAAGGGTGCCGCCCGCGAGCCGGACCCGCTCAGCCAGCCCGACCAGGCCGCGACCGCCGGTGGGCGGCGCGGCGGGCACGGCGGCGGAAGCTGCGGTGGGGGTGCCGGTGGACGCTCCGGTGGGCGTTGCGCCGCGCGCGGTTGACGCGGGTGCCGGCGACGCCGCACCGAGGGCGGCGGGCGCGGGTACGGGCACAGTCGCGGGTGCGGGCACAGTCGCGGGCGCGGGGCCGTTGGCCACCCGCAGGCGGACGCCGTCGTCCGAGTACGCCACCTCCACGGTGACGGACGCTCGCGGTGCGTGCTTGGCGGCATTGGTCATGGCCTCCTGCACCACCCGGTACGCGGCGTGCTCGGTGGCGCGCGGGAGCCCGTCCGGCTCCCCGCTGATCTCCGAGCGGACGTCCAGTCCGGCGGCGGCCGCCTCGGCGACGAGCTGCGGGATGTCCGCGTCGGCCGGCCCGTGGGCCGTGGGAGTGCCGCCCTCCCCCTCGTCGCCGTCGCGCAGGATGCCGATCACCTCGCCGAGCCGATCGACGGCGGCGGCCGCACCCGCCCGGATCTCCTGGACGGCCTCCCGGTGGGGCGGGGCCAGGCCGGGGGCGAGCTTGAGGGCCCCGGCGCGCAGGGCGATCAGACTGAGGTCGTGCCCGAGGGCGTCGTGCATGTCCTGGGCGATCCGGGCCCGTTCGCGCAACCGGGCCTGCTCCGCGACAAGTTGCCGCTCGCGCTCCAGCCGCTCGGCCCGCTCCCACCCGGCCCGCACGAGCTCCTGCGACTGCCGCCAGAACCGGCCCAGCAGCCACGGGCCCATCCCGGTGCTCACGGCGAGCGCGACGAACCGCAGGCCCAGAACGATCCAGGAGGGCACCGAGCCGACCACCAGCACCCCGGCCGCCACCAGGACGCCGAACACCACCGCCGCCGGCCGTACCCGCTCCATCCGCAGCCCGGCCAGGAAGGAGACCCCGATCGCGGGCAGCGCCCACCAGAGGCTCGTGACACCCAGCCCGATACACACCGCCGCCACCACGGGCAGCGCCGCCCCACTCATCCGCATGCCCACGACCCTACGAAAGCCGTTGCTGCGGCGGATCTGTCGAAAGTCATGCCCGAGCCGCCCCGCGCACGGTGGTCCAGGGCCTCCTGGACCAGCTGCTGGAGCCGCTCGGCGGCCAGGACAGCCCCCGCGCACGGGAGTTCACCCGCGAACTGACCGCCCTGCTCGACGCACCTCTTGATCCGCTGCACGCCGAGAACGACGAGGAGCCGACATGACCAGCACCGCCACCACCGCCACCACCACCGCCACGCCCGCCGAACCCTCCGCGGCCGACGGGCCCGCCGCACCCACCCCGTCAACGGCCGGGTCATCGCCCTGGCCCACTACGCGGCGCGCGCCCTCCTGGAGGACGTGCTGGACCGCCACGGAGCCACCTTCCACCAGAGCGTGACGCTCCGGGTCGTCGCGGTCGAAGGCGGCTCCGTCGCCCGGGACGCGCTCGTCCGCGAGTCACCGGTTCGCTGAAGGCCGACGAGTCCCTGGTCCACGGCGTGATCGGGGAACTGACGGCCGCCGGCCTGTCGGAGCAGGACCCGGCGGATTCCTCCCGGCTGCGCCTCACGGCGGCCGGCCGCGGACTGTACGAGCGCACCACCGCCGAGTCCGCCGGGATCACCGCGCGGCTGTACGCCGGGATCCCCACCGAGGACCTCGCCGTCGCGGGCCGCGTCCTGGCGCGGGTCACGGAACGCGCGAACGCCGAGCCCGCCCGCACCTGAGGCCCCGCACGGCCGTACGGCGAATTCGGACGATTCGAGTGCGGCCGTCGAACGTCCGTGAGATAAAAGTCAGACGCACTCGAACCGGGGGAACGGTGACGTCATGGCTCTCGTCCTGGTGTTCCTGCTCGTGCTCGTCGGCACGGTCGTCGGTGCCACGGTCTTCCTGGTGCTCCGGGAACGCGCTCGCCGGCACCAGTTCGACGACGCCGAGGGCCTGCTGATCGAACAGCAGCGGACCGCCCAGGCCACGCGCATGCGGGCGACGTACTCCAGCATCTCGGTCCACCACGGCACCGGCGTGATCGGCGACGAGGGGAACCACTACCGCTCCTGACGGCTCCCGGCCCGGCGGCCGGCTCAGCGGCACAGGGCGGCGTCCACCACGTCCTCCAGGTGCCGGGTGACGGCGTAGTCGGCCGGAATGGTGGTCACCGCGATGTTCACGGCGCGCCCGTCGTCGGTGGCGCCGCCCCGGGTCTCGTAGCCCGGAATGTCGCCGCCGTGCCCCCAGTAGACCCCGCCGCAGGAGAGCGGCCGGCTGAAGACGCCCAGCCCGGAGCCCATGCCGCTGTCCCCGACCGGGACGGTGGTGCGCATCTGGGCGAGCTGGGCGGCGGGCAGCAGGCGGTCCGGGACCAGCAGTTCGGTGAAGAAGCGGTCGAGGTCCGCGTTGGTGGAGATCATCTGCCCGGCCGCCCAGCCCGCCGACGGGTCCAGCTCGGTGAAGTCGGTCAGCGGCCCGTCGGCGGAGTCCTTGCGGTACCCCTTGGGGTGGGCTTCCCGGATGGTCCGGTCGCCGGCGGCCGGGAAGTAGGTGTGCCGCAGCCCGATGCGCCGGACGATCCGCCGGTCGATCTCCTCGGCGAGCGGCCGGCCGGTCACCCGCTGGACGATCAGGCCGGCCAGCACGTAGTTGGTGCTGCTGTAGCCGAACTTCTCCCCGGGCGCGGAGACGGGCTTCTGCCCGAGGGCGAGGTCCAGCAGCTCCCGGGGCTCGAAGTACCGGTGCCGGAGGGAGGCTTCGTCCAGCAGCCCCTCGTAGTCGGGCAGGCCGCTGGTGTGCTGGAGGAGCTGCCGGACGGTGATGCCGCGTCCGTCCCCTCCCTCGCCGCGGACCAGTCCGGGGAGGTAGGTGTCGACGAAGGCGTCGAGGTCGACCTTCCCCTCCCCCACCAGCTGGAGCACGGCGACGGCGGTGAAGGTCTTGGTGTTGCTGCCGATCCGCACCTGCCCGTCGACGGGGACCTTCGCGCCGGTGGCCAGGTCCCCCACCCCTGCCGTGTAGTCGCGGGTCCGGCCCCGCCCGTCCCGGACGGTCGCGAGCGCGGCGGGCACCCCGTCCGTCCGCACCAGCGCGTTCAGGCCCTGCTGCACGACGTCCGGCGGGGCAGCGGCGGACGCGGCCGACGCCGCGGGCGGTGTCAGCGCCCCGACGGCCGCGGCGGTCGAGAGGGCGAGGGCGAGTGCCATGTGGCGGACACGCGAAGGACGCACGGGTCAACTCCTGTGGGATCGTGGGGATCGGGGACCGCTCCCGGTCACGATCGCCAGTCTGGCCGCGCGGCGGACGGCCGGCCTCCCCCGATCGAGGGAGCACCTCCGCAGGCGTCAGGGCCGGCCGGGTCCCCGCAGGGGCAGTGTCCGGCTGTAGACGACGCTCGTGGTGGTGCTGCCGAAGCCGGCCAGCTCGTCCACCAGGGTTTCCAGGTGTTCCATGGACGTCGCCGCCACCTTCAGGGTGTAGCAGTCGTCGCCGGTGGTGCGCAGGCACTCCAGGATCTCCCGCCGCTCGTCGAGCAGCCGCCGCAGCGGCTCGTGCCGGTTGCCCGGGTACTTCAGCCGGACGACGGCGAGCACCGGGTAGCCGACCTTCGCCAGGTCCACCGTCGCGCGGTAGCCGGTGATGACGCCCAGCGACTCCAGGTTCCGCACCCGTTCCGTGGTCGCCGACGCGCTCAGCGACACCCGCCGTCCCAGCTCGCTGAGCGAGATGCGGGCCTCCCGTTGCAGCTGCTCGATGATCGCCCAGTCGGTGTCGTCAAGATTCACGGCCATGACGCGAATCTACCGGGAGAACCACGGCGATCCGCCGGTCACAGCGGGAGAACCCCGTTCCGTCCGCCATGATCGCGGGGATAGCCTCGAAGCATGCAACTTGGCGTCAACGTACCGAACTTCGGCCCGGGAACCGACCCCGGCGTGCTGCGCGAGTGGGCCCGGACCGCGGAGGGCCTCGGCTTCGACCTCCTCATGGTGTCGGACCACGTGGCGGTGACCCCGGACGTCGCCGAGCGGTACCCGGAACCCTTCTACGAGCCCTTCACCACGCTGTCCTGGCTCGCCGGAGTCGCCCCGAACCTGCGGCTGGGCACGACCGTGCTCATCCTGCCCTACCGGAACCCGCTGCTGGTGGCGCGGATGACGGACACCCTCGACCGGCTCAGCGGCGGCCGGTTCGTCCTGGGCGTGGGAGTCGGCTGGGCCCGCCGGGAGTTCGCCGCCCTCGGCGTGCCGTTCGGCGAGCGCGGCAGACTGACCGACGAGTACCTGAGCACCCTGCGCGACGCCCGGGCCGAGGAGTCCGACCGCCGGTCGGTACCGGTCTGGGTCGGCGGCCACAGCGAGGCCGCGCTCCGGCGGGCACGCCGGTTCGGCGACGCCTGGCACCCGCTGCGGCTGCCCCTCGCCCGGATGCGGTCGGTCCTGGCCGAGCACCCGATGCCGGGGTTCGCGCCCCGCATCGCCCTGCGGCCCACCGGCACGCCGGTCGACGACCCCGAGCGGCCCGCCGGCGTCGGCACCGTCGACCAGATCCTCGACGACCTCCGCCACCTGCGCGATCTCGGCGCGGAGACCGTCGTCCTCGACCCCTACCACGGCGATCCGGAGGAAACCCGTCGGCCGCAGCGGGCCTGGCAGAACCTCACCACCGTGGCCACCCGGTGGAGGGCCGTGTGATCACCGACGCCGACCGGGCCCTGCTGCGCCGCGCCCTCGCCATCGCCGCCCACGCGATCACCCTGGGCGACGCGCCCTACGGCTCCCTGCTCGCCGGCCCGGACGGCGGGATCCTCGCCGAGGCCCACAACACCGTACGGCGCGACGACGACATCACGGCCCACCCCGAACTGAAGCTCGCCCGCTGGGCCGCCCGCGAACTGGCCCCCGGCACCGCCGCGCGCACCACGATGTACACCAGCTGCCAGCCCTGCGGCATGTGCGAAGGAGGCATCCTCCGCTCCGGCCTCGGCCGGGTCGTGTACGCGCTCTCCACCGAGCAGCTCGTCGAGCTCAACCCCGACTCGGGCGCCTGGAGGCCGGTGCCGACGGACGGCCCGGCCCTGCCCGACGAGGCCCGGGCCCCGATCACGGCCTACTACGGTCCGCGCTGAGCCCCGGCCGCGCCGGGCTCCGGCCGCACCGGGCCCGCTCCCGCCGGAGCCCCGAGCGACCCGGGCCCTGGAAGAACAGCAGGAGCCAGCCGCCGGCCGAGAGGACGGCCGCCGACCAGCCGACCACGGCCGCCGGCCGGCCCTGCTCGACCCCCTCGGCCCGCTGGAAGGCGGCGACCAGCGGGGCGATCGTCGCGACCGGCAGGGTGACCCCGACCAGGAGCGCGGTCCTCGGGCCGAACTCCGTCCCGATCACGAGTAGCCCCAGCGCGGCGAGCCCCGCCACGGCTCCCATCGCCGTCCCGGCCACGGTGGCGGCGATCCGGAACACTCTCGGGCGACCGCAGAGGAGTGCCACCGCACAGGGCACCGAGCAGACCGCCACGACCACGTGCACGGGCGCGGCGTGGAAGCCGAACCTCACGACGAAGGCCGCCACCGGCCATACGAACACCGCGACCGCCAACCCGACGAACCCTCGGGCACTCGCAGGAACCGTCACCATGGTCATCCCCCTCCTGGCACGGCATATTTGAACACGTTCAATCCAGCAGGGGTCCGCTCCTCCCGGGCCTCGGCCGACCGCGGCGGGGCCGGTTCCGGAGCCGGAATGTCAGTGCCACCTGGGACGCTCGGTGGCCCGCACCGCCGACCAGGGGAGCCCACCGATGCCGATCCACGTCGCGAGCCGCCGCCGCACGACGGCCTCGCTGACCGCCGCCTTCCCCGGCGCGGAGATCATCGACGTCACCTCCAGGGCGCCGGACCCGTGGGTCCGGCTGAGCCCGTTCCATCCGCACGGCGGCATCCCGGTCCCCTGGAGCGACGGCGTGACCAGCGAGTCCGTGGAAGGCGTCTGGCAGGCCCTCAAGGTCTTCCGGGACGCCGACGTCGACCCCGCGAAGCTGCGCGTCACCTCGATGAAGGGCCTCAAGCGGACGGTGCGCCGGTACGGCCCCGTCCAGGGCCACCGGGCCGGCCTGCACGGCGACCGGCTCCTGCCCTACGAGACGGCCCGCCGCCGCATCTACCTCCCGGCCTACCGCTGGGTCCTCGAACACCGCGCCGCCGATCTGGTCGAGCGGCTCCGGGAGAAGGACGAGGTCGTGCTCCTGGACTACACCACCAACGGCAACGTCGCCGACCCGACCAGCCCGCTCTCCCACGCCGCGCTCATCCGGCTCCACCTGGAGGGCCGTTGGCCCGACGAGGGCGACACGGACGGGCAGCCCCGACAGCCCCGGCCCGGACCGCCCTTCCGGCGCCCGCCCCGCCCTGGGGAAAAGCAGTTGGTCCGACCGCGTCACGAGTTCGACAATCACCGGATGACCGATGACCAGAGCGCGGTCCAGCGGCGCCGCGCGGCCCGCACGACCTGCAAGCGCCTCCTCTCCGGCGACCGCGTCCTCAGCATCCGCGAGCGCCTCGCCCAACTCTCCGCCCTGGACGGCCTGGACGTCCCCCACGACTTCTACGGCAGCGACGGTCCCGTGCGGCAGCTGGAGGAACGGACCGCCGCACTGCTCGGGAAGGAGGACGCGGTCTTCTTCCCCACCGGGACGATGGCCCAGCAGGTGGCCCTGCGCCACCACGCCGAACGCACCGGCAACACGGCGGTGGCCCTGCACCCGCTCAGCCACATCGAGCGGCACGAGCGGCACGCCTACACCCAGCTCACCGGCCTGCGCGGCCTCTGGCCCACCACCGGGCAGCGCCAGCCGACGCCCGGCGAACTCGGCGCGCTGGGCGAGCCGTTCGGCACCCTGACGGTCGAACTCCCCCTGCGCGACCCCGGCTACCTGCTCCCCGACTGGGAGGAGCTGACCGCCCTCGTCGCCGCCGCCCGCGAGGCCGGCGCCCGGGTGCACTTCGACGGCGCCCGGCTCTGGAACACCACGGTCCACTTCGGCAAGCGGCTCGACGAGATCGCCGCCCTCGCCGACAGCGTCTACGTCTCCTACTACAAGGACCTCGGCGGGATCAGCGGGGCCGCCCTCGCCGGCGATGCCGCCCTCACCTCCTACGCCCGCACCTGGCGCCACCGCTACGGCGGCCAGCTCTCCCAGCAGTGGCCGGCCGCCATCGCCGCCCTCCACGGCCTGGACACCGCCCTGCCGCGCATCCCCGGCCTGATCCGCCACGCCGCGTCCACCCTCACCCCGGCGCTGGCCGCGCTCCCCGGCGCCCGCCTGTATCCCGAGGTGCCGCCCACCCACGAGTACCGACTCTGGCTCCCGCACCCGGCCGAGGCCCTGAACGCCGCCCATCTGGCCCTGGCCGAGCAGGAGGGCGTCTGGTTCGTCCCCCACTGGGAGGACGCCGCCCCCGGCCTCGCCGTGGCCGAGGTCAGCCTCGGCGAGCCGGCGCAGGCGTGGACGGCGGAGGAGGTGACGGACGTCGGGCTGCGCTTCCTGGAGCTGGCGGCCAGGGGCTGACGGCGGGGATCCCGCGAGGAGCGCCGCAGTCAAACGGTTCGCGGCCACCACCCCTTTGTGTCAGACTGACGATATGAGCGAGATGCACGTGGGGGACCTGGCCGCCGTCCGCAGCCGCGAGGAGCTGACCGCGCTGATGGCCGACGGGCTGCGGCCGAAGTGGGTGATGTTCTGGGGGCACACCGAGCGCAAGGGCGGTGGCACCCGACAGGAGTGCCTGAGCCAGTGGTGGCCCGGCGAGTTCACCGTCGACGGGCTCACCTACACCTCCGCCGAGCACTGGATGATGGCCGGCAAGGCCCGGATGTTCGGTGACGAGGAGATCGCGCGGCGGGTGCTCTCGGCCCGGACCCCCGCCGAGGCGAAGAAGCTGGGGCGGCTGGTCAAGGACTTCGACGAGAAGGTCTGGACGGCCGGCCGGTTCGAGCTGGTGGTGGCGGGCAACGTCGCGAAGTTCGGACAGGACGAGGCACTGCGCGACTACCTCCTGGGCACGGGCGACCGGGTGCTGGTCGAGGCCAGCCCGCTGGACCGGATCTGGGGCATCGGGCTCGCCGCCGACGACATCCGGGCCCAACAGCCTGCCGAGTGGCGCGGGTTGAACCTGCTCGGCTTCGCCCTGATGGAGGCGCGGGCGCGGTTGGCCGCATGAGCGCGATCGCTCCGCTGCTGGACGGGACGGTGGTGGCCTCGGCCGCCGCCGCCCTGTTCCTGGCGCCGGGGGTGTTGCGGCGGAAGGCCCGGCCCCCGCGGCGAGAAGGAACGTACGGGCCGGAGCCGCTGCTGGCGGCCGTCGTCGCACTGATCCACCTCAACCAGGTACTCGTCGCGGTCTACGTGAACCGGGTGCACCACGGGGACGTCTCCTTCATCGCCCGCCACCTGCCGCCCGGCTGGTTCGACGTGCCCCGCCTGGATTTCCTCGCCGCCCGCTTCCCGGCCCCGGAGCTCCTCGCGCCGTCGGTGCTCCGGGTGCAGGCGTTCCTCGAACTGCCGCTGGTGCTGCTGGCGTTCGTCGCCGTCGTCCGGCGGCTGGACCGCGCGCTGTACGTCCGGTTGGCCCGCTCGCCGTTGATCCCGCTCGCCGCCGTCTCGTACACGGTGGCGTTCTGCGCGGTGGAGTGGGACCTGCGGAACCCGTACACCGTGGACGACCTCGTCCTGCGGGTGCTCGCGGCCTGCCTCACGCCGCCGCTGATCGCCCGGCTGGCCCGACGCGAACCCGAAGCGGACGCCGAGCCCGCCCGCGGCCCGTTCCGCTTCGCGCTCGACCTGTGGGCATACGGCCAGCTGATGCTGGTGCTGTACGACACCGCGCTGCTCTACAACCTCGCCCGGCTCGGGGACCATCTCCCGTCCGCCGCGGCCGCGTTGGCGGTGCTCGTCGCCACCCGCACCCTTCCGCGCCGGATCCCGCGCGGGCGGCCCGGCCCGTACACCGCCGCACTCTCCGGGACGGTCGGCCGGGCACTGGCGCTGTTCCTCGTCCCCGCCCTGTCGATCCGCTACGCGCAGTCCTTCGGCACGCCCGAACTCTCCACCCTGGCCGGGCTCCTGGTGATCGGGGCGGCGGTCCGCCGGGACGCGCCGCTCCTCCTGCCACCCGCGCTCGTGGGCGCGCTGGTCGGATACGCCGTCGCGGCGCTCGCTCCCGGCCCGTACTACGAGGCGACCCTCCTCCGGAGCGCGACCGGCGCACTTCTCGCAACGACCGCCGTCTGCGCGCTCCTTGACACCACTCGGACACGACTGGTCGTGCACTCTTAACTCCCACGCCACATACTGACGCCAGGATGTCACACAGTCAGGGTGCAGATGGACAGGTTGGGGCGATCATGCGCATGCGGCCGACGGCACAATCCGCAGGCCAGCGGCCGGAAGGCGAGCAACAGGCCGAGGAACTCCGCGCAGAACTGGACGAGTTACTCCGTGCGAGCCGCTACGCGGGCCAACGTGAACGGCGCCTGAACGAGGCGATCCGGGCCGCCCCGGGCCGCCAGCGGCCGGACGGGGAGCTGCTGCGCCAGCTCGCCCAGGCCCGCACGCTCCGCGAGGGCCTGGGCGCCCGCTGCCTCCAACTCAGCGACCAGCTGGAGGAGTTGGAGAGCAGGATCAGACAGCGGCAGCAGCCACCGCCGCCACCGCAGCATCAACAGGCACCGGCCCATCAGCAGCCCGCACAGCAGCCACCGCGACAGCAGCAGCCACCTCAGCAGCAGCCGGCGCCCGCCCGCCCCGACCTCGGCGCTCTCACCGAGCGGATCACCGCCCTCCACCGGGCCGGCTCCCTCGCCGAGGCCACCGGGGTGATAGACGCGGCCGCCGCCCGCCTCACCCCCTCCGACGCCGCGCTGCTGGTCGGCATGCTGGCCCGGTACGGTCCGACCGGCGGCTCGCTCCTCCTCGCCCGCAGCATCGCCCGGTCCGCACCCGACCATTCCGTCACCGTGCTCGCCGAGTTGCGCGAACTGGGCCTGGCCGAGGAGGCGGCCGAGGTGTTCCACGCCTTCTGGGGCTACCCGGCCGCCTCCGTCCCCGGCCTGCTCTCCGCGCTGGACCGGGCCGGGCTGGCCGCCGACAGCGCGACGCTGCTCTGGGAGTGGGGGTCCGCGCCGATGCCCGAGCTGACCTCCCTGGCCGCCTGCCTCCAGCAGCACGGCCGGTCCGCCGACGTCAGGACCCTGCTGCGCCAGGCCGCGGGCCGCTCCACCGCCGACCTCGCCGACCTCGCGGCCGGGCTGCCGCCGGCGCTCGCCGCCCTCCTGCTGAGCGAGCTGGCCGTCCTGCGCCCGCCCGTCGAGGTGGTCCGGCTGGCCGCCGCCCTGGACGGCGCCGGCAGTTCCGGGCTCTACGCGCAGCTGCTGGCCGCGCTGCTCGCCGACGAGGCCCGCCACCGCACCACGCTCGCGGCCCTGCGCACCGCCGGCCTCCCGACCCGCCCGCCCACGGCCCCGCGCTCGCGCTGGGGACGGCGGTAGCGGCGGCCGCACGGGAAACGGCCGCGGGACGGACCGGGGACGGCCTGGGCCGGCACTCGGCCCCCGACCCCGCTCCCGACCCGGGTCCCGGACAGCAAGGAGCCCCCGTCCGCCCCACCAGGGCGGACGAGGGCTCCCGGGCCGTGCCGGAGGCTGCTAGCAGCCGATCAGCCGCGCGCCCAGGTACGCCTTGACCTGGTCCAGCGAGACGCGCTCCTGCGACATGGTGTCGCGGTCGCGGACGGTCACCGCGTTGTCCTCAAGGGTGTCGAAGTCGACGGTGACGCAGAACGGCGTGCCGATCTCGTCCTGGCGGCGGTAGCGCTTGCCGATGGCGCCGGCGTCGTCGAACTCGACGTTCCACGCGGTGCGCAGGTCGGCGGCCAGGCCGCGGGCCTTCGGGGACAGCTCGGCGTTGCGCGACAGCGGCAGGACGGCGACCTTGACCGGGGCCAGGCGCGGGTCGAGCCGCATGCCGACGCGCTTCTCCATGACGCCCTTGGCGTTCGGCGCCTCGTCCTCGAAGTAGGCGTCGATCAGGAAGGCCAGCATGGCGCGGTTGAGGCCGGCCGCCGGCTCGATGACGTACGGGAAGTACCGCTCGCCGGACTCCTGGTCGAAGTACTTCAGGTCCTGGCCGGAGGCCTCGCTGTGCACCCGCAGGTCGTAGTCGGTGCGGTTGGCGACGCCCTCCAGCTCGGAGAACTCGCTGCCACCGAAGTTGAAGCGGTACTCGATGTCCACCGTGCGCTTGGCGTAGTGGGAGAGCTTCTCCTTCGGGTGCTCGAAGAAGCGCATGTTCTCGGTGCGCAGGCCGAGGCCGACGTACCAGTCCCAGCGCTGCTGGAGCCAGTACTCGTGCCACTGCTCGTCCTCGCCCGGCTTGACGAAGAACTCCATCTCCATCTGCTCGAACTCGCGGGTCCGGAAGATGAAGTTGCCGGGGGTGATCTCGTTGCGGAAGCTCTTGCCCGTCTGGGCGATGCCGAACGGCGGCTTCTTGCGCGAAGTGGTCTGGACGGCCTTGAAGTTGGTGAAGATGCCCTGGGCGGTCTCCGGGCGCAGGAACGCCAGGCCGCTCGCCTCCTCGGTGACACCGAGGTGGGTCTTCAGCATGCCCGAGAAGTCCTTGGGCTCGGTGAACTGGCCCTTGGTGCCGCAGTCGGGGCAGTTGACGTCCTGGAGACCGTTCGGCGGCGGGAAGCCGTGCTTGGCCTCGTACTTCTCCTCCAGGTGGTCGGCCCGGTGGCGCTTGTGGCAGGAGAGGCACTCGGTCAGCGGGTCATTGAAGGTGGCGACGTGACCGGAGGCCTCCCACACCTCGCGGGCGAGGATCACCGACGAGTCGAGTCCGACGACGTCCTCACGGGCCTGGACCATCGCGCGCCACCACTGGCGCTTGATGTTCTCCTTGAGCTCGACACCCAGCGGCCCGTAGTCCCAGGCGGCACGCGTGCCGCCGTAGATCTCGCTGCAGGGGTAGACGAAGCCACGGCGCTTGCTCAGGCTGACGATCGTGTCGATCTTGTCGGCGGCCACAGTGCTCTCTTCAGTACGTACGGCACGGTCAGGGCACGGCTGGTTGCGCGTACCCGAATACCTCAGGTTACCGGCCCTACGGGTACGTGATTCAAATCGGTATCGTCCGGCCGCCCCCACCCTCCGTCACCTTCCGTTCACCCGTCCGAGTGATTTGACAATCATTTCCATGTGAGATGAGAATGATTGTCATGATGATCGGACTGCCTCGACTCGGACTGTCTCGCCGGACCCGCCGCTCCATGGCCCTCGGCACCACCGCCCTCGCCGCCTCCCTCGTCCTCACCGCCTGCGGAGGCAGCAGCAGCGCCGACAGCGGCACGGGCAAGCTGAAGGTCGTCGCCTCCTTCTACCCGATGGAGTACCTGGCCCAGCAGATCGGCAAGGAGCACGTCGCGGTCACCGACCTGACCGCCGCCGGCGTCGAGCCGCACGACCTGGAGCTCACCGCCAAGCAGGTCGGCACGGTCCAGAAGGCCGACGCGATCATCTACCTCAAGGGCCTCCAGCCCACCGTCGACCAGGCCGTCGCGCAGTCGTCCAGCAAGCACAAGATCGACGCCACCGCCGCCAGCCCGCTGGTCGACCACCACCTCGACGAGGGCACCGGGGACGCCGACCACGGCGGCGACGGCCACGGGACCGACGGCCACAAGCACGAGGACCCGGCCGGCGACCCGCACATCTGGCTCGACCCGACCCGCTACGCGGCGATCGCCAAGAGCGTCGGCGACGAGTTCGCCAAGGCCGACCCGGCCCACGCCGAGGACTACCGGAAGAACACCGACGAGCTGGTCACCAGGCTCACCGCGCTCGACCAGGAGTTCCGGGACGGGCTGAAGGACGCCAGGACCCGGACCTTCGTCACCAGCCACGCCGCGTTCGGCTACCTCGCCGACCACTACGGCCTCACCCAGGTCGCCATCAACGGCGTCGACCCGGAGTCCGAGCCCACCCCGGCCCGCCTCGCCGCGGTGCAGAAGGCCGCCAAGGACAACGGCGTCTCCACCGTCTTCTTCGAGACCCTGGTCAGCCCCAAGCTCGCCGAGACCGTCGCCAAGGACCTCGGCCTCAGGACCGCCGTCCTGGATCCGCTGGAGGGCGTCAAGGACCCGTCCAAGGACGACTACCTGACCGTGATGAAGCAGAACCTGGCCAACCTGCGGGCCGCCCTCGGTGCCCCGTCCGGGACCGCCCCGACCGGCACCGCCCCGACCGCCCCCGCCGGGACCGACGCCGCCACCCCCGCCCCCGCGAACTGACGGGACCGAGCACCATGACCGACCCGATACCCCCGGCCGTCCGCCTCCGTGACGCCGTCGCCTCGCGCGGCGGCCGGCCGGTGCTGCGCGGCGTCGACCTCACCGTCCGGCCCGGAGAGGTCGTCGCCCTGCTGGGCGCCAACGGCTCCGGCAAGTCGACCACCGTCAAGGCCGTGATCGGGTCCGTCCCGCTGGAGCACGGCACCCTGGAGCTGTTCGGCACCCCGTTCCGCTCCTTCCGCGCCTGGCACCGGATCGGGTACGTCCCGCAGCGCACCACCGCCGCCTCCGGCGTCCCCGCCACCGTGCGCGAGGTGGTCTCCACCGGACGGCTGCCGCAGCACCGGCTGCTGCCCTTCCGCCGCAAGGACCGCGAGGCGGTGGACCGCGCGCTGGCCGCCGTCGGCATGCTGGAGCGGGCCTCGGACGGCGTGGCCGACCTGTCCGGCGGCCAGCAGCAGCGGGTGCTGATCGCCCGCGCCCTGGTCGGCTCCCCCGACCTGCTGATCATGGACGAGCCGATGGCCGGCGTCGACGCCGCCAGCCAGCAGGTGCTCGCCGACACCCTGCGCACCGAGGTCGGCCGCGGCGCCTCCGTCCTCCTCGTGCTGCACGAACTCGGACCGCTGGAACCGCTGATCGACCGCGCCGTGGTGCTGCGGGACGGCTGCGTCGCCCACGACGGCCCGCCCGTGCCCAACACCGGCCTGCACGCGCTGCCCGGCCACGACCACGTCCACCCGCACGCCGACCTGACCCCGCCGAGGCTGCTCGCATGACCGAGATGCTGTCCTACGACTTCATGCAGCGGGCCCTGCTCGCCGCCGTCCTGGTCGGGATCACCGCCCCGGCCGTCGGCATCTACCTGGTGCAGCGCCGCCAGGCCCTGATGGGCGACGGCATGGGCCATGTCGCGATGACCGGCGTCGGCCTCGGCTTCATCTTCCAGACCAGCCCGGTCTGGATGGCCGTGCTGGTCTGCGTGCTCGGCGCCGTCACCATGGAGCTGGTCCGCTCGCGCGGCAACCAGCGCGGCGACATCGCCCTCGCGATGCTCTTCTACGGCGGCATGGCCTGCGGCAAGCTGCTGGTCTCGATGTCCGCCCAGGCCGGGGCCGGCTCGCTGGAGAGCTACCTGTGGGGCTCGATCCTCACCGTCGCCCCCGCGGACCTGGCCACCATCGCGGTGCTCGGCACGGTGGTCATCGCGGTCACCGTCGGCCTGCGCCGCCAGCTCTTCGCGATCTGCCAGGACGAGGACTTCGCCCGGGTCACCGGCGTGCCGGTGCGCACCCTCAACCTGCTGCTCGCGGTGATGGCCGCGGTCACCGTCACGGTCGCCATGCGGGTGGTCGGGCTGCTGCTGGTCAGCGCACTGATGGTGGTCCCGGTGGTCGCCGCCCAGCAGCTCACCCGCTCCTTCGCCGCCACCCAGGCCGCCTCGATCGCGCTCGGCGTGGTCGTCTCGCTGGCCGGCGTCACGGGCTCCTACCAGCTCGACGTGCCCTCCGGCCCGGCCATCGTGCTGCTCGCCATCGCGGTCTTCGCGGTGTTCAGCCTGCTCGCCGCGCCACTGGCCCGACGGCGCCACCGCGGCACGGGCGAGAACGGACCGAAGGTGTGCGACGTCGAACTGCCGGGGCAGGCCGTCTCCGGGCCGTCCGGCACGACCACCCCTGAGCGGCGGGCCGGGCTGGCACAATGATGTGCGAGACGCCCACGACCCCAGGAGGACCCACGGTGACCACCGCAGGCCCGTCGCCGCGCGCCCGCTCGACCCGGCAGCGTGCCGCCGTCTCGGCAGCCCTGGACGAGATCGCGGACTTCCGCAGCGCGCAGGAGCTCCACGACCTGCTCAAGCACCGCGGGGACTCCGTCGGTCTGACCACGGTCTACCGCACGCTCCAGTCGCTCGCGGACGCCGGTGAGGTGGACGTGCTGCGCACCGCCGACGGCGAGGCGGTCTACCGCCGGTGCAGCAGCGGGCACCACCACCACCTGGTCTGCCGGCACTGCGGCGCGACCGTCGAGGTGGAGGGCCCCGCGGTGGAGCGCTGGGCCAACTCGGTCGCCGCCGAGCACGGCTTCAGCGACATCGCGCACACCCTGGAGATCTTCGGGACCTGTGCGGAGTGCGCCAAGAAGGCCTGAGCCGCCGACACGAAGGAGAGGACCCGCCGGGCAGATCCCGGCGGGTCCTCTCCTTTTCGTCCGGCACGGCCGTCGCGTCCGGCACGGCCTCGGGACCGTACGCCCGTCAGCGCTGGGACGGCACCGGCGCGCCGACCTCGTTGGGGATCGCCCCGCCGAAGCGCCGGTCGCGCATCGCGTACTGCTCGCAGGCGCGCCACAGGTCACGGCGGTCGAAGTCCGGCCAGAGCACGTCCTGGAACACGAACTCGGCGTAAGCCGACTGCCAGAGGAGGAAGTTGGAGGTGCGCTGCTCGCCGCTGGGGCGCAGGAAGAGGTCCACGTCCGGCATGTCCGGGTGGTACATGTACCTGGCCAGGGTCTTCTCGTTGACCTTCTTCGGGTCGAGCTTCCCGGCCGCGACGTCCTGGGCGATCGCCTGCGCCGCGTCGGCGAGTTCGGCCCGGCCGCCGTAGTTGACGCACATGTAGAGCGTGACGGCGTCGTTGTCCTTGGTCTGCTCCTCGGCGACCTGGAGCTCCTGGACGACGCTCTTCCACAGCTTGGGCATCCGGCCCGCCCAGCGGATCCGCACGCCCATCGCGTCCATCTCGTCGCGGCGGCGGGCGATGACGTCCCGGTTGAAGTTCATCAGGAACTTCACCTCGTCGGGCGAGCGCTTCCAGTTCTCGGTGGAGAACGCGTACAGCGAGATGTTCTTGACGCCGAGCTCGATGGCGCCCTTGAGGACGTCCAGCACCACGGACTCGCCGACCTTGTGGCCCTCGGTGCGGGGCAGCCCGCGCTCCTTGGCCCAGCGGCCGTTGCCGTCCATCACGATCGCGACGTGCTCGGGGACCAGCTCGCCGGGGATCTTCGGGGGCTGTGCGCCGCTGGGGTGCGGGGTCGGGGGGACGTACGTCCGCTGCTTGCCGCCGCCGAAGAGCCGTCGCGCTGCCATGTGCTCACTTCTCCACGTATCTCATCGAGCGGATGCCCCGCTCCAGGTGCCACTGCAGATAGGCCGCGACCAGGCCGCTGCCCTCCCGCCAGTACCGCGGCTCGCAGGCGTCGGCCGTCCGCCAGTCCCCTGACAGCAGCGCCCCGAGCAGTACCAGTGTCTCAGGGGAGGGTACGGCACATCCGGGCACTCGGCAGTCCCCGCAGAGCACCCCGCCCGCGGGGAGGGAGAAGAAACGGTTCGGCCCTTCCAGGCCGCATTTGGCGCAGTCGGTGAAGCTCGCGCCGTACCCGTTCACCGCGAGCGAGCGCAGCAGGAAGGCGTCCAGTACCAGGTGCGACTCGTGCAGCCCGGCCGCCAGCGTGCGCAGCCCGCCGACCAGCAGCAGGTACTGCTGGACGGCCGGCTCGCCCTCGTTCTCGGCGAACCGCTCGGCGGTCTCCAGCATCGCGGTGCCGGCCGTGTAGCGGCCGTAGTCGGCGACGATCGGGCCGCCGTACGGCGCGATGGTCTCCACCTGGGTGCAGAGCGGCAATCCCCGGCCGATCAGCTCACTCCCCCGGCTGAAGAACTGCACGTCCACGTGCGAGAACGGCTCCAGGCGGGCACCGAACTTGGACTTGGTCTTCCGCACCCCGCGCGCCACCGCCCGCACCTTGCCGTGCTGGCGGGTCAGCAGGGTGATGATCCGATCGGCCTCGCCGAGCTTCTGCGCCCGCAGCACGACGCCGTCGTCCCGGAAAAGACTCATGGGGACCATTCTCCCCCACCGCCCGCCGGCGCCGGACAGCCGTGTTGCCCGCACCGGCGGCCGTGGGGGAGGCCATGCGGTGCGGGTCACGGCGGGCCCGGGGTGGGGAGTCCAAGGCCCGTTGTGGGGGATTCGGAGATGGTCTGCGGATTCCGGAGGTCAGGACGGTGCTCGGCGGGCGGTGGTGGTGGCCGGTGATCACGAGCAGTGATCGTGAGCGGTGATCGTGAGCGGTGAGAGGTGGTCGGCGAGCAGCGCTGCGGGCGGGCCGGCGGGCGGCGCTACTTGTACGGGGTCCTGGTCGCCGCCTCCAGCAGCGCCCCGACCCGGGACTTCGGCAGGTCCAGGCAGCCCCCGACCGCGGCGAGCGCGTCGCGCTCCTGCGGCAGGTAGCGCCCGTCCGCCAGGGCGATCGCCGCACCCTGCAGCAGCAGCCGCTCGCGGCCGTGGTGGGCCAGGTGCGGGGTGAGCGGTTCGAGCACCGCGTGCAGTTCGACGGCCAGTCCGCCGGACATCCCCCGGGCGTCGTGGAGTTCGCCGCCGAGCCCGGAGAGCGCGGCGAGCGCGGCCAGCACCTGGGCCTCGCCGCAGTCCTCGAACCCGGCCTCGCGGACCGCCGCGCAGGCCGCGTCGCGGGCCGCCCGGTGGGCGGTGCCGCCGGCCGCGAGCAGGGCCAGCGCGATGGTGTACTGGGCGTCCCGCAGCATCGCGCCGAGGCGCACGCTGGTGGGCTGCTCCAGGCTCTCGACGCCGTACCGGCCGTGGCAGCTGGTGCACTGCACACTGCCGATCACCGGGCCGAGCGGGACCACCGGGGTCCCCAGCAACCGCAGCCACCGCCGGCCGTGCTGCCGACGGTAGTTGCGGTCCCCGCCACAGCCCGGGCAGAAGAAGTCACCGAGAACGTCAGTCCGCCACCGCGGGCGAACACCCCACAACCTGGTCACGGCGCCACTCCCCAGACATGGCAGGCGGCCTGCTCGACAATGGGCAGGTCACGCGACCGGACACCGAGGCCGTCCCACCGACCCGGCTTTCCGGTGGATCGATGTTGCCACGGTTACCGGCACGTGTCAGTACCTCGAACGGCTTCCGATTCGAAAAAATGTGGCGCAGGACACAACCCCAGGCCGGCACGGCGAAGGGCCGCCCCGCGGGACGGCCCTTCGCACACCACCCGTTCGAATTAGCCGCGCTGCGAGCGGTTGACGGCGCTGATCATGGCCTTCAGCGAGGCCAGCACGGTGTTGCCGTCGATGCCCACGCCCCACAGCACCTTGCCGTCCACCGCGCACTCCACGTACGCGGCGGCCTGGGCGTCGCCGCCCTCGCTCAGCGCGTGCTCGGCGTAGTCCAGGACGCGCACGTCCACGCCGATCCGGGCCAGCGCGTCGGCGAAGGCCGAGACCGGGCCGTTGCCGGTACCGGTCAGGGTGGTCGGGACGCCGTCCACCAGGGCCTCGGCGGTCAGCGCGTCCCGGCCGTCCTCGGTGGTCAGGGTGCGCGAACCGCTCAGCGAGATCCGGCCCCACGGGTTGTCGGTGGTCGGCAGGTACTCGTCCTCGAAGACCCGCCAGATCTCGGCCGGGCTGACCTCGCCGCCCTCGGCGTCGGTCTTGGCCTGGATGATCCGGGAGAACTCGATCTGCATCCGGCGCGGCAGGTCCAGCTTGTGGTCGTTCTTCAGCACGTACGCCACGCCGCCCTTGCCGGACTGGCTGTTGACCCGGATGACCGCCTCGTAGGTGCGGCCGACGTCCTTCGGGTCGATCGGCAGGTACGGCACGCCCCAGGTGTGCTCGTGCACCGGTACGCCCGCGGCCCTGGCGTCCGCCTCCAGGACGTCGAAGCCCTTCTTGATGGCGTCCTGGTGCGAGCCGGAGAAGGAGGTGTACACCAGGTCGCCGGCGTACGGGTGGCGCGGGTGCACCTCCATCTGGTTGCAGTACTCGGCGGTGCGGCGCACCTCGTCGATGTCGGAGAAGTCGATCTGCGGGTCGATGCCCTGCGAGAACAGGTTCATCCCCAGCGTCACCAGGTCGACGTTGCCGGTCCGCTCGCCCTGGCCGAACAGGCAGCCCTCGATGCGGTCGGCACCCGCCATGTAGGACAGCTCGGCGGAGGCGACGGCGGTGCCGCGGTCGTTGTGCGGGTGCACCGACAGGCAGACGAACTCACGGCGGGACAGGTGGCGCGACATCCACTCGAACTGGTCGGCCTGGACGTTCGGGGTGGCCCGCTCGACGGTGGCGGGCAGGTTCAGGATGATCTCGCGGCCCTCGCCCGGCTGCCAGACGTCCATGACCGCCTCGCAGACCTCCAGCGCGAAGTCCAGCTCGGTGTCGACGAAGATCTCCGGCGAGTACTGGTAGCCGAAGACGGTGTCGTCGCCCAGCAGCTTCTCCGCGTACTCCATCACCAGCCGGGTGCCCTCGGTGGCGATCGCCCTGGTGGCCGCCCTGTCGTTGCGGAACACCACCCGGCGGAACAGCGGCGCGGTCGCGTTGTACAGGTGGACGGTCGCCCGCGGGGCGCCGACCAGCGACTCCACGGTCTTCTCAATCAGCTCCTCGCGGGCCTGCGTCAGCACCGAGATGGTGACGTCCTCGGGGATCGCCCCCTCCTCGATCAGCGAGCGCACGAAGGCGTGGTCGGTGGCCCCGGAGGAGGGGAAGCCGACCTCGATCTCCTTGTAGCCCATCTTCACCAGCAGGTCGAACATCATGCGCTTGCGGGCCGGCGACATCGGGTCGATCAGCGCCTGGTTGCCGTCCCGCAGATCGGTGGAGAGCCAGCGCGGCGCCTTGGTGATCACCTTCTCCGGCCAGCTGCGGTCCGCCAGGTCGACGGTGCCGAACGGCAGGTAGCGCCCGTGACGCATGCCCGAGGGCCGCTGGCGCACCGAGGCGGCGGTGATCGGGGTGGGGCGGTCGACGAAGGGACGGCCGGCGGGAACGGACGCGGCGGAGTTCTGCTCGGTCATGGAGGTGACTCGGCTTCCTGTGATGCGTGGTGCGGGCGGGTCGGGAGGGGTCAACACCTGGTCGACACCGACTGGCCGGCCTCGGCTGCCGCTCGCGATACACCAGTGGATCGCCGATCGCGCGCACAGCTCGTTCCCCGCGGCGAGGGTGCCGGCCCGGTGGACTACAGGCCCTCGACGCGGCAGCTAAGAAGAAGCAGCCCGTTGCGCATGATGGCCCCAGCGTAACCCAGCGCCGCGCGCCCCCGAAGTGATCCGGGCTTCCGTTCCACTCCTTGAGACGTCGACCGGTCATGCCGAAGGTGGTGACAACCGGTCATCGAGGCCTCACCCTGGGCCACATGACTGCAGCAGTACCGATCTGCACGATCGTCCCGCCGTACGTCCTGGACCGCCTCGCCGAGGCCGGCCACGAGCCCGCCGTCCACTCCCTGGCCCTCGACGCGGCGCACCGCGCGGCCCGACTCTCCCCGCCCCCGCCCGTCGCCGCCGCCCCGGGCCTCAACCGGGTGATCTACGACGCCGGACACGGCCAGCGGCTGCCCGGGCGCAGCGTGCGCACCGAGGGCCGCGGCGCGTCCTCCGACAGCTCCGTCAACCACGCCTACGACGGCCTCGGCGCCACCTTCGCGCTCTACGCCGACGTCTTCGGCCGGCACTCGATCGACGACCGGAACCTGCGGCTGGACGCCAGCGTCCACTACGGCCGCGACTACGACAACGCCTTCTGGAACGGCCACCAGATGGTGTTCGGCGACGGCGACAACGTGGTGTTCGGCGACTTCACCGCCTGCATCGACGTCATCGGCCACGAACTCACCCACGGCGTCACCCAGTTCACCGCCGGGCTGGACTACCAGGACCAGCCCGGCGCGCTCAACGAGTCGGTCTCCGACGTCTTCGGCTCGCTGGTCAAGCAGTACTCGCTGCACCAGAGCGCCGCCGACGCCGACTGGCTGATCGGCGCCGGGCTGCTCGCCCCGGGCGTGCAGGGCGTGGCGCTGCGCTCGATGAAGGCGCCCGGCACCGCCTACGACGACCCGCAGCTGGGCAAGGACCCGCAGCCCGCGCACATGCGGGACTACGTGAACACCTCCCAGGACAACGGCGGGGTGCACATCAACTCCGGCATCCCCAACCACGCGTTCTACCTGCTGGCCACCGCGCTCGGCGGCTCGGCCTGGGAGCGCGCGGGGCGGATCTGGTACGACGCGCTGACCGGGCGCACGCTGCCCGCCGACGCCGACTTCACCGCCTTCGCCCGGGCCACCGTGGCCGCCGCCAAGGCCCGCTACCCCGACGACCGGTCGGTGGTGGACACCGTCACGGCCTCCTGGGCGCAGGTCGGGGTCAGCCCGGGGTGACCCTCCGGGGGCGCGGCCCGCGGGGCTCGCCCGGAGCCCCAGGAGCCCGTCCGGAGCCCGTCCGGAGCCACCGGAGCGAGCCTGAAGGGTGGTTGAGACCGGGTTGAGGCGGGCTTAAGGTCACGGTCCGGGAAAAGCCCGGCAAACCCCCTCCCTGCGTAGCACCATGGACACCATGCGTATCCAGGTGACCCGGACCGGCGGTTTCGCGGGGCTCGTCCGCCAGGCGGAGATCGACACCGCCGACCGCACGGACGCCCCGCACGTGCACGCGCTCGCCCGCGAGGCCGTCGCGGGCGGGCTGCGCGCGCCCTCGTACGGGGTGCCGGACGGCTTCCACTACGAGATCACCGTCGACGGCCGGTCGGTGTACTGCGCCGACCCGAAGCTCACCGACTCGCAGCGCGAGCTGATCTCCCTGGTGCTGCGCGAGGGCGCGTAGCACCGGGGTCGCGCGGCAGGGCCCGCCCGCGGAGCGCGGAGGACCCGGCGGCCCGGGAGGGTCAGAGCCAGCCGTCGAGCGCGGCCAGGAAGCCGGCCGGGTCGTCCCGGTGGACGGTGTGGCCCGAGCCGGGCACGGTGCGCACCTCGAAGCCCCGGGCGCGCAGCGCCCGGGCGCTGGACGCGTCCACCAGCAGGCTGCGGTCGGCCAGCACCGCCAGCGAGGGCACCGCCGGCCGGGTCGGCAGGTCCGAGCGCTGGTCGGCCAGGGCCCACGCCGAGTCCTCGTCCCAGGCGGCCGCGGCGGCGAGTTCGGCGTCCACGTCGTCCGGCTCCCAGCTCGGGCTGAGCGCGACGATCTGCTCCCGGGTGAGGTGCCTCAGCTCCGCCATCACCCGCGGGTCCATCCCGGTCTGGGCGAACCGCCAGGCCGGATCGACGTACACCGCGCGGGCCGGCTCCAGCCGTTCGACCGCGCCCGCCAGCGCGATGCCGCCCAGCGAGTGGCCGATCGCGAGCTCGACGCCGGTCGGCAGGTTCTCCACCAGGTCGTCGGAGTACGCCTCCAGGGGGTAGCGCTCCAGCGGGCTCCCGCCGGTGCCGCGCGGGCTGCGCCCGTGCCCGCGCAGGTCCACCGCGAGCACCCGGTAGCCCCGCTCGGCCAGCGCCGGACCGATCAGCCGCCAGGTGCGGTGGTCGGACATGATGCCGTGCACCAGCACGGCCAGCCGGTCCCCGCGGCCCCACTCCCGGGTGTGCAACTTCATCGCGCTGTGCCCCTTCTGACGTCGCGTCCGGCCGGACCACGGCAAGGGCCCGCCCGGACGCACAACGTCCGAACGGGCCCCAGGCCTCCCGGTGGCTCGAACCCGCCGGTCCGGAGCCCGGACTCAGAAGCCGAGCTTGCGCAGCTGCTTGGGGTCGCGCTGCCAGTCCTTGGCGACCTTGACGTGCAGGTCCAGGTAGACCGGCGTGCCGAGCAGCGCCTCGATGTGCTTGCGGGCGGTGGTGCCGACGTGCTTGAGCCGCGAGCCCTTCGCGCCGATCACGATCGCCTTCTGGCTCTGCCGCTCGATGTAGACGTTGGCGTGGATGTCCAGCAGCGGGCGGTCCGCCGGGCGGCCCTCGCGCGGCAGCATCTCCTCGACCACCACGGCCAGCGAGTGCGGGAGTTCGTCGCGCACGCCCTCCAGCGCGGCCTCGCGGATCAGCTCGGCGACCATGATCTGCTCGGGCTCGTCGGTGAGGTCGCCTTCCGGGTAGAGCTGGTCGCCCTCCGGCAGCAGCTTGGTGAGAAGGTCGGCGACCAGTTCCACCTGCTTGTCGCCCACGGCGGAGACCGGGATGATCTCGGCCCACTCGAAGCCCAGCTCGATGCCGAGCTGGTGGATGGCGATCAGCTGCTCGGCCAGGCGCTTGGAGTCGACCAGGTCGGTCTTGGTGACGATGGCGACCTTCGGGGTCTTCTTGATCCCGGCGATCTCCTTGGCGATGAACTTGTCGCCGGGGCCGATCTTCTGGTCGGCGGGCAGGCAGAAGCCGATCACGTCGACCTCGGCCCAGGTGGTGCGGACCAGGTCGTTGAGGCGTTCGCCGAGCAGGGTGCGCGGCTTGTGCAGGCCGGGGGTGTCGACCAGGACGAGCTGGGCGTCCGGGCGGTGCACGATGCCGCGCACGGTGTGCCGGGTGGTCTGCGGGCGGTCGGAGGTGATCGCGACCTTCGTCCCCACCAGGGCGTTGGTCAGGGTCGACTTGCCCGCGTTGGGCCGGCCGACGAAGCACGCGAACCCGGAGCGGTACGAGGAGGAAGGGGCATTCATGGGCTCCATTCTCCCTGATCACCGGAGCCCCGCCGTCCGGGCCCACCCCCGGGGGTGTCCGGGGGCGCGTTCAGGCCTTCTTCCCGCCCTTTCCGCCCTTGCCGTCGGTGGGGATCAGCGAGACCACCACCAGCACCAGCAGGAAGCCGAGCGAGCCGAAGAGCCAGAGCTCCGACTTGGTCTCCTGCCACTTGCCCAGCCCCATCACGAACAGCAGCAGCCCGGCGAAGAACGCCACCGCCCCCATGCCCCAGCCCCCTCAGCGCATCCACTCCCCCGGTGAGATTATCTGCCGGGCGTGGGCCGGGACCATGCCCCTCGGCACGGCCGCCGAAGGCCCGGGGCACGGCCCCCGGCGGCCCCGCCCAGGCCTCCCACCGGGCCTCACAGCGGGCCCCGCCGGGCCTCAGCGAGCCTCGGCGGACACCCGCAGCGCCCCGTCCGGCCCGGCCAGCAGCACCGGCGTCCCGGCCCCGCCCAGGTCCCGTACGGCCGCCAGGTCCGCCTCGGCCGGCTGCTCCGCCTCGCTCACCACGGCCGCCGCCTCCAGCGACCTGGCGCCGCTGGCCACCGCCATCGCCACCGCCGCCTGGAGGGCGCTCAGCCGCAGCGACTCCAGCGCGACCGTCCCGGCCACGTAGGTGCGTCCGGTCTCGTCACGCACCGCGGCCCCCTCGGCGACGCCGTTGCGGGCACGGGCCGAGCGGGCCAGGGTGATGATCTTCTTGTCTTCGGGGTCGAGCTCGACGATGTCACTCATGCCGCCGAGCATAGGCACCCGGCGCCGCTCAGTGGCCGACCGGGTGGGTCGGCCCCGGGTTCGGGTGCAGGACCTTGACGAAGGTCTTCGGCCCGGACGGCTGCGGCTCCTCGTGCTCGACGCGCTCGCGCCAGAACGGGTTGTCGTGCGGCAGGTGGCTGCTCACCCGGCCGTACATCCCGAAGGTCGTCAGGACGATCCCGAAGATGAACGCGAACAGCACGTTCGACATCCGGAAGTTGAGGATGTTCGCGTCCGGCCGCTCCAGCACCGTCAGACCGTAGAAACCGGACAGGACGAACAGCACGCCCACCGCCATGTTGAGGTTGGACGCGAAGTTCCCGCCGATCACCGCCCCCACCAGCAGGACCGCGCCCGCCACGATGGACAGGATGCTCAGCGCCCCGTTGGTCGACAGCCCGGTGACCTGGTCGCCGTGGGTGGACAGGAACCCGGGGTGGTCGGCCAGCCCCAGGCACCCGAACACGATCAGGAAAACCCCCCCGGCCCCCGCCCCGATCCGCCACACCATGGCGAGACGGCGGTCGACGGGCTTCAGCGTGTCTTGCAGCTTCATGGCGACCTCCAGAGCTCGGCCATGGTCTAGCTGTAGGGATGGAGCTTCTCCATGTGCGGGGTCTCGTGCATGTAGAGCGAGCCGCACTGCTGGCAGCAGCGCAACCCGGTGCCCCACTCCTCCTCGGGCCGCGTCTCGGCGTCGTCGGGCATGTCCCGGCCGCAGAGCGCCACCGACAGGTCCTCGTCCCGCACCACGTGCCAGGACTTGACTCCGCCGGCCGCCCCCTGCGGGCCGTACTCCGCGCGAAGTTTGTGCGTCATGCCCTCCATGGTCGCTCGGCGACCGCCCGCCCGCTACTCGCCCGCCGGGGCCCCGGCGCCCTCGGTGCGGCGGACGGGGGCGGCGACCATGGAGCCGATCCGGTTGCGGCGGCCGGCCGAGGACTCGGCGGTCAGCAGGATGCCGGTCAGGCCGCCCCCCACCGGCTCGGGCAGCGGGATCTCGCAGGACGAGCCGGGGATCGGCACCCGGCCCAGGTGCTTGGCCAGCAGGCCGCCGACGGTCTCGACGTCCTCGTCCTCCAGCTCGAAGCCGAACAGCTCGCCCAGGTCCTCCACCGGCAGCCGGGCGGTGATCCGGTACGAGCCGTCGCCGAGGTCCTCCACCGGGGCGATCTCCCGGTCGTACTCGTCGGTGATCTCGCCGACGATCTCCTCCAGGATGTCCTCGATGGTGACCAGCCCGGCCGTGCCGCCGTACTCGTCGATCACGATCGCCACGTGCGAGCGGCGCTGCTGCATCTCGCGCAGCAGGTCGCCGGCCGGCTTGGAGTCGGGGACGAAGACGGCCGGGCGCATCACCGCGCCGACCTCCTCGGACTCCGCGTTCCGGTTGATGTGGGTACGCCGCACCAGGTCCTTGAGGTAGACGATGCCGACCACGTCGTCCTCGTTGTCGCCGACCACCGGGATGCGCGAGAAGCCGGAGCGCAGCGCCAGGGTGAGCGCCTGCCGGACGGTCTTGTGCCGCTCGATCATCACCAGGTCGGTGCGCGGCACCATCACCTCGCGCACGATGGTGTCGCCCAGCTCGAAGACCGAGTGCACCATCCGGCGCTCCTCGTCCTCGATCAGGTCGTCCTTCCCGGCGAGGTCCACCAGGGCCCGCAGCTCCGCCTCCGAGGCGAACGGACCCTCCCGGTAGCCCTTGCCCGGGGTCAGCGCGTTGCCGAGCAGGATCAGCAGCCGCGGGATCGGGCCCAGCACCGCGGCCAGCGGCAGCAGGACGAAGGAGGCCGCGGTCGCGGTGGTGATCGGGTGCTGGCGCCCGATCGTGCGCGGCGAGACCCCCACCGCGACGAAGGACACCAGCACCATCACGCCGAACGCCAGCAGCACGGCCTGCCAGGTCGGGCTGACGTTGCGCACGCACACCACGGTGACCAGGACGGCCGCCGCCATCTCGCTGGCCACCCGGATCAGGGTGGCCAGGTTGAGGTAGCGGATCGGGTCGGAGGCGACGGTCAGCAGCCGCGCGGAGCCGCGCCGGCCGCTGCGCACCGCCTCCTCCGCCCGGAACCGGGAGACCCGGGAGATGCCCGCCTCGGCGCACGCGGCCAGCCAGCCGAGCACGACGAGCAGCACGGCACCGAGGATGAAGCTCGTACTCTCACCACTCACAGGGGTTCGGGCTCCGCGCTCAGTGGGTGGTGGGGGCCGGGGAGATGCCGCCGAGGCCGCGGCCCGCCCGCCAGTCGTCCAGGATGCGCTTCTGGAGGGCGAACATCTCCTCCTCTTCCTCCGGCTCCTCGTGGTCGTAGCCGAGGACGTGCAGCACCCCGTGCACGGTGAGCAGTTGCAGCTCCTCGTCCATCGAGTGCTTGGAGGGGGCGGCCTGGCCCTGCTGCTCGGCGACCTCGGGGCAGAGCACGATGTCGCCGAGCAGGCCCTGCGGCAGCTCCTCGCCCTCCTTGCCGGGACGCAGCTCGTCCATCGGGAAGGACATCACGTCGGTGGGCCCGGGCAGGTCCATCCACTGGATGTGCAGCTCCTCCATCGCCGCACTGTCCACCAGGATCACGGACAGTTCTGACTGCGGGTGGATCCGCATCTTGTCCAGGGCGAAGCGGGCGACGTCGAGGATGGACTCCTCGTCGGCTTCCCAACCGGACTCGTTGGCGATGTCGATCGACATGACGGGCTGTGTGCTCAGCTTTCGGTGCGATGGGACTGTCGGGGAGCGCGGGGCGCGGTGGCCTTGCCGGGGCGCCGCTGGGCGGGCTTGCGGGGAGCCGGGGAGCCGTCCTCGGCCTCCTGCCGGGCGTCCCAGCGCTCGTAGGCGTCCACGATCCGGCCGACCAGCTTGTGGCGGACCACGTCGGTGCTGGTGAGGACGGAGAAGTGGATGTCGGGCACGTCGGCCAGGATCTCCTGGACGACCTTGAGTCCGCTGCGGGTGCCGCCCGGGAGGTCGATCTGGCTGGTGTCGCCGGTGACCACCACCCGGGAGTTGAACCCGAGGCGGGTGAGGAACATCTTCATCTGCTCGGGCGAGGTGTTCTGGGCCTCGTCGAGGATGATGAAGGCGTCGTTGAGGGTGCGGCCGCGCATGTACGCGAGCGGGGCGACCTCGATGGTGCCGGCCGCCATCAGGCGCGGGATGGAGTCCGGGTCCATCATGTCGTGCAGCGCGTCGTACAGCGGGCGCAGGTACGGGTCGATCTTCTCGTAGAGGGTGCCGGGCAGGAAGCCCAGCCGCTCCCCCGCCTCGACCGCCGGGCGGGTCAGGATGATCCGGTTGACCTCCTTGGCCTGGAGGGCCTGGACGGCCTTGGCCATCGCCAGGTAGGTCTTGCCGGTGCCGGCCGGTCCGAGGCCGAAGACGATCGTGTGCTTGTCGATCGCGTCGACGTAGCGCTGCTGGTTGAGGGTCTTCGGGCGGATCGTGCGGCCCCGGTTGGACAGGATGTTCGCGGTGAACACCTGGGAGGGCGCCGGGCTGTCCGGGTCCTGGTCCTGGCTGCGGAGCATGGCGATGGAGCGCTCCACGGAGTCCTCCGTCAGGGGCTGGCCGGTGCGCAGCACCAGCATCATCTCGTTGAAGAGCCGCTGCACGAGGGCGACCTCGGCCCGGGCTCCGGTGGCGGTCACCTCGTTGCCGCGGACGTGGATGTCGGCGGCGGGGAAGCCCTGCTCGATCACGCGCAGCAGCGAGTCCGCGGTGCCGAGCAGGGTGACCATCGGGTGCTTCTCGGGGATGACGATCCGGGCGCTGACGCGGACGTCGTCGGCCGGTTCGGGGCGCGACTGTCCGTTGGTACGGGTCTGCGATGTGTCACTCATAGGTCGGCGCTGGGGCCTGCCTCATCCCATCCGTGGTCTCGGGTGCCGCTCGGTGTCTCCGGGGCACCAGGGTACGCCGCGAGCGTGATCGCCGTGGCGGGCGGCGGGGCCGCACCCGACGATGCTGCGGCAGATCGGAGGCCGATGCGAGCGTATTTTTCCCGCCGGCCGCGGCTCGGTGGTTCCCGGGCCGGTCACGACGGGCGGCGGGCCGGGACGGGCACCCGGTCGAGGTCGGCGGCCAGCACCAGTTCCCCGTCGAAGTGCTTGCGGGCGTCGGCCAGGTGCTGGCCGAGGTCCGGGTAGCGCTGCGAGAAGTGGGTCAGCACCAGGGTGCGCACCCCGGCCTCGGCGGCGACCTTGGCGGCCTGCCCGGCGGTGAGGTGGCCGTGCTCCTCCGCGAGGCGGACGTCGGCGTCGGTGAACGTCGCCTCGACGACCAGCAGGTCGGCGCCCTCGGCGAGGGTGTGCACGCCCTCGCACAGGCGGGTGTCCATCACGAAGGCGAACTTCTGGCCCGGCCGCGGCTCGCTGACCTCGCCCAGCGTGACGGTGCGGCCGTCCACCTCGATCGCGCCCTCGTGCTGGAGCCGGCCGACCGCCGGGCCGCGCACGCCGAGCTCGGCGAGCCGCTGCGGCACCAGGCGGCGGCCGTCCGGCTCGGACAGCCGGTAGCCGAAGGACTCCACCGGGTGGTCCAGCCGGACGGCGTCCAGCGCGAAGCGGGCGCCGGGCGCGGGCAGCGGACCGGGCTCGTCGATCGGGCGGGGCCGCAGCACGGCCGTCTCGTGGTAGGCGGTGGAGTGCCGCAGCCGCTCGAAGTAGACCTCGCCGGAGGCCGGGAAGTAGACGTCGACGGGGTGCGGGACCCGGTCGAGGTTGATCCGCTGGATCACCCCGGCGAGGCCCAGGCAGTGGTCCCCGTGGAAGTGGGTGACGGCGATCCGGGTGATCTGGGTGGCCGTGACCCCGGCGTGCAGCATCTGGCGCTGGGTGCCCTCGCCGGGGTCGAACAGCAGGCCCTCGCCGTCCCAGCGCAGCAGGTAGCCGTTGTGGTTGCGGTGCCGGGTGGGCACCTGGCTGGCGGTGCCGAGGACGACGAGTTCGCGCTGGGACACCTGCGGTCAGACCATGCTCTCGGTCATCTTCGCCCCGCCGAGCACGTGGACGTGCGCGTGGAAGACGGTCTGTCCGGCGCCCGCACCGGTGTTGAAGATCAGCCGGTAGTCCTCGATGCCCTCGTCCCTGGCCACCGCGCCCGCCTCGGCGAGCAGTTCGCCGGCGATCTCCGGCTCGGCGGCGGCCAGCGCGGCCGCGTTCGGGTAGTGCGCGTGCGGGACCACCAGCACGTGCACGGGCGCCTTGGGGGCGATGTCGCGGAAGGCGAGGGTGCGCTCGGTCTTGCGCACCACGGTCGCCGGGATCTCGCCCGCCACGATCTTGCAGAACAGGCAGTCGGGCTGCGGCTCGCCGGCCATGGTTCCCTCCTCGGGATCGGTACGTCGGGTGGTGGGGCCGTACGGGCGCAGCCTAGCCGAGCGGGGCGACGGCCTGCTGGTACTCCTGGAGGTGCTTCCGGCGCACCGAGCGCATGCCGACGATGTCGCCCTCGTCCGTGTCGAAGTCCTCGGTGAGGAAGGAGACCGCGAGGATGACGAAACCGATCAGCCAGCGCCTGGTGAGCCGCCAGGTGTTGGGCCGCATCACGCCCTTGCGGCGCACCACCCGCATCGCCATGACCCCCTTGCCGACGCTGAAGCCGGTCAGCCGGGCGAGCACCACCTGGTTGAGGAAGGACGCGGCCAGGCCGACGACCAGCAGCGCCACGAAGTAGGGCACCACCGGTCCGCTCTGCACGGCGTGGCCGGCCGCGTGCCCGGTCCTCGGGCGGCTCGCGGCGTTGGCGGCGACGAAGCCGAGGCCGATCGCGAACAGCCAGTCCAGCACGATCGCCAGGAACCGCCGGCCGCCGCCCGCCTCCTTGGGGCAGGGCGGCAGCGCCCGCCGCGGCTGCTCGCTCCGCGGGTAGGGGTCCGGGTACGGCTGCGGGTACGCCTGCGGGGCATGTCCCTGCGGCGGGTACGGCTGCGCCGGCGGCTGCTGGTACGGCTGTGCCGGCGGGTACGGCTGCGGCGCGGCGTACCCCTGCGGCGGGTACGGCTGCGGCGGGTACGGCTGTGCCGGCGGCTGCTGGTACGGCTGCGCCGACGGATGGGGCTGCGGCTGCTGTGCGTAAGGATTCTGGCCGTACTGCGGCGGCGGGTAGCCCTGCGCCATGTGGTTCCCCCGTGAGCTGTGGATCAAGAAACAGCCCCGCATCCTACCCACGCCCCCAAACCCCGGAGCGGGAAGCCGGCCGGTACGGCCTCCCGCTCCGGGGGCGGAGCCCCGCTACCGCCAGGGCAGCGGCGGCGCCGTACGGGCCGGGGTCTCGGCGAGCCGCTCCAGGGCGAGCCGGACGCCCTCGGCCAGCTGGGGGTCCTCGCCGGCCGCCCAGTGGTGCGGGGCGAACGGCACCTCGACGTCCGGGTCGACGCCGTGGTTCTCCAGACCCCAGCCGTAGTTCTCCAGCCAGAGCGCGTACTTGGGCTGGGTGACCAGGGTGCCGTCGACCAGCCGGTAGCGGCTGTCGATGCCGATCACCCCGCCCCAGGTGCGGGTGCCGACCACCGGGCCGATGCCGAGCGCCTGGACGGCGGCGTTGACCACGTCGCCGTCCGAGCCGGTGAACTCGTCGGCGAGCGCGACCACCGGACCGCGCGGGGCGTCCGCCGGGTAGGGCACCGGGTGGTCGGTGTCCCGGATGACGTCCCAGCCGATGATCCGGCGGGCCAGCTTCTCGATCACCAGCTGCGAGGTGTGGCCGCCCCGGTTCCCCCGGACGTCGACGACCAGGCCCTCCCTGGCCATCTCGCTGCTCAGGTCGCGGTGCAGCTGGGCCCAGCCGGCCGTCTGCATGTCGGGCAGGTGCAGGTAGCCCAGCCGCCCGCCGGACAGCTCGCGCACCGCGGCCCGCCGCCCGGCCACCCAGTCGTGGTAGCGCAGCGCCTCCTCGTCGGCGAGCGGGACGACCACCGGGTGGCGCCGGTCGGTGCCGTCCTTCCCGGCCACGGTCAGCTCGACCGGCTGGCCCGCCGTGCCGGCCAGCAGCGGGGCCGGGCCGGTGACCGGGTCCACCGGGCGGCCGTTGACGGCCAGCACCGCGTCGCCCGGGCGGACCGCCGCGCCGGGCGCGGCCAGCGGCGAGCGGGCCCTGGGGTCGGAGGACTCCCCGGGCAGGATCCGGGCGATCCGCCACTGCTCGCCGTCCCGGACCAGGTCGGCGCCGAGCAGGCCCTGGCGCCGGGCGGGCTCGGTGTACCGGCCGTAGGGCATCACGTAGGCGTGCGAGGTGCCCAGTTCGCCGTGCACCTCCCAGAGCAGGTCGACCAGTTCGTCGTGCGAGCCGACCCGCTCGACCAGCGGCCGGTAGCGCTCCAGCACCCCGTCCCAGTCGACGCCGGAGAGGTCGGGGCGCCAGAAGTTGTCCCGCATCAGCCGGCCGTTCTCGGCGTACATCTGCCGCCACTCGGCGGCCGGGTCGACGGTCACCCGCAGCCGGGCGAGGTCGACGGTGGTCTCCTCGTCGTCGCCGCCCTTGTGGTCGGCCGGGACGACCCGCAGCTCGCCCTCGTCCAGCACGGCCGCCCGGGTGCCGTCCGCGCTGACCGAGAAGTCGTCCAGGCCGTGCACCAGCTGCTCGACCCGGCGTTTCCTCAGGTCGAAGCGCTCCAGCACCGGGCGGGGCCGGTCGTCGTCCAACGAGGCGGCCTCGTCGCCGAGTTCGCCCATCAGCGGGGCCCTGGTCCAGAGCACGCCGTCCTTGGCGGCGGCCAGGTCCTCGAAGCGGCCGCCCTCGACCGGGAAGGGGACGATCCGGTCGGCGATGCCGTCCAGGTCCACCCTGGTCACCGGCGCGGCGTCGGCCGCCGCCTCCTCGCCGTCCGCCTTCCGGGCCTTCGGCTCGTCCTCCTCCCCACCGAGCGGGCGCCCGGCCCGCTGCGGCCCGAACGGGGAGGGCGTGTCGGCGGCCAGCGTGACCAGGTAGGGGCGGCAGCCGTTCGGGAAGGACAGGTCGAAGACGTGCGCGTCGTAGACCGGGTCGAAGTTGCGCACCGACAGGAAGGCCAGGTAGCGCCCGTCCGCGGTGAAGGAGGGCGAGGTGTCCACGAAGCGCGGCTGGGTGACCTCGCCGACCGTCCGGGTGGCCAGGTTGGCCAGCACGATCTGGCGCAGCGAGTGGGGGCCCATCCCGCGCACCGGGCGCGACCAGGCCAGCCAGGCCGAATCCGGGCTGAAGGCCGGCCCGCCGGCCTCTCCGTCGGCGCTGCGGTCCAGCTCGTGCACGGCGCCGTCGGCCAGCGAGACCAGCAGCACCCGGCCGTCGTGCACGCCGAGCGCGGCCTGCTTGCCGTCCGGCGAGACCACCAGCGAGTTGACCCGGCCGAGCTGCCCGGCGGCCAGCCGGCGGCGCTCGGCGCCGTGCAGGTCGGGGGCGAACTCCAGGGCGTCCTCGCCCTCGGCGTCGGACACCCACAGCACGCCCTGGGTGCCGTCCTCGCCCGGCACCACCCGGACCAGCCGCCCGCGCACGCCCGGGGTCTCGTCCAGCACCCGGGCCGGGCCCTCGCGGTGGGTCAGCCAGTGCACGCTGCCGCGCACCACCACGGCGCTGCCCCGGCCGGTGCGGTCGGGGGCGACGGAGTCCAGCCAGTGCGCGGCGGGCACCGGGCGGGGGCGGCGCCCGGCCCGCGGACCGGCGAGGCGGACCTCCAGCCGGCGCGGCTCGGCGCCGTCCAGGTCGTCCAGCAGCCAGAGGTCGCCGGCCCGGTGGAGGACCACCCGGGTGCCGTCGGTGGTGGCGCCGCGGGCGTAGAAGCCGTCCGGGTCGGCGGTGTGGCGGCGCAGGTCGGTGCCGTCCGGGCCGCTGGACCACAGCTCGCCGACGCCCTCGTGGTCGGACAGGAAGGCGATCCGGCCGCCCCGCCCGCCCGGCCCGGCCACCCACAGCGGGGAGTCCAGCTGCCCGTCCAGCTCCGCGTGGACGCGGACGAACTCGTCCCGGCCCAGCCACAGCTTGCCGGCCCGCCCGCCCCGGTACCGCTTCCACCAGGCCGGGTCGCGACCGTTGACGCTGCTCAGCAGCACCCGGTCCCCGCCCGGCTCGAAGGCGAGCCCGCCGACCGGCCCGTACGGCAGCCGCTGCGGCTCGCCGCCGTCCAGCGGCACGGCGTGCGCCCAGGTGCGGCGGAAACTGGCCTCGCCCGCGGCGGTGGCGGCGATCGGGCGGCCGTCGGCGGTCCAGCCGAGCACCCGGGTCTGGTGGCTGCCCCAGTGGGTGAGCCGGCGCGCCGGGCCGCCGTCCACCGGCACCACGTGCACCTCGGGCGCGCCGTCCCGGGTGGAGGTGAAGGCGAGGTGCCGCCCGTCCGGGGAGAACCTCGGGTGGTGGACCGGCAGGTGGTCCGCCGTCAGCCGCCAGGCCCGGCCGCCGTCCAGCGGGGCGAGCCAGAGGTCGTCCTCGGCGACGAAGGCGACCAGGTCGCCGTGCAGGTGGGGATGGCGCAGGTAGGCGCCCGCCGAGCTGTTCGAGGAGGTGCTCAGGGAGTCCGTCACCCGGCCAGCCTAAGCAGGTGCGCGTACGATCCGCGCCGTTTTTCCCAGACTTCCGGCGCCGCCCGCGGAGGGCTGTTACGCCCTCCCGGGAACCGCCCCGCAGGCCGCCCCGACCGCCTGCACGGCCGCCGTCACGACCAGCGGCCGGTGCGCCCGAGCAGCAGCGCGCCGGCGGCCACCCCGGCGGTCGAGGTGCGCAGCACCGAGGAGCCCAGCCGGTACGGCTTGGCGCCCGCCTCGGCGAAGACGGCCAGCTCCTCCGGGGAGACCCCGCCCTCGGGGCCGACCACCAGCACGATGTCCCCGCCCTCCGGCAGCCCGGCGTGCGCCAGCGGCTCGGCGCCCTCCTCGTGCAGCACGGCGGCGAACGCGGCCTGCGCCAGCACCGGCGCCAGCTGCCGGGTGGTCATCGGCTCGCGGACCTCGGGGAAGCGCAGCCGGCGGGACTGCTTGCCCGCCTCCCGGGCGGTGGCCCGCCACTTGGCGAGCGCCTTGGCGCCGCGCTCGCCCTTCCACTGGGTGATGCAGCGCGAGGCGGACCACGGGACCACCACGTCCACGCCGACCTCGGTCATCGTCTCCACGGCCAGCTCGCCGCGGTCGCCCTTGGGCAGCGCCTGGACGACCACGATCCGCGGCGCGGGCTCCGGCTCCCGGCGCACGGCGGCGACCGTCACGTCGATCGCGTCCTTGCCGAGCACCTCGGCGACCGTGCCGTCCACCCCGAGTCCCAGCCCGTCGGCCAGGGTGACCGCCTCGCCCCGCTCCAGCCGCTTCACCGCGGCCGCGTGCCGCCCCTCCGGGCCGTCCAGACGCACCACGGCCCCGGGCACGGCGGCGGCGATCCGCTCGGTCTCGACGACGAAGACGGGCGCGGTCATGACGGGGGAACCTCCAGGAGTGGGACGGGAACACGGAAGGGGTGCCGGGATCCCCCGGCACCCCTCCGCGGACGACTACCGGCCGTTGAAGGCGTCCTTCAGGCGGGAGAACAGGCCCTGCTGGCCCGGCGCGAACTGGCCGGACGGCTGCTCCTCGCCGCGCAGCACCGCGAGGCGGCGCAGCAGCTCCTCCTGCTCGGCGTCGAGCTTGGTGGGCGTCTTCACCTCGACGTGCACTATCAGGTCGCCCCGGCCGCCGCCGCGCAGGTGGGTGATGCCCCGGCCGTGCAGCGGGATCGACTGGCCGGACTGGGTGCCGGGCCGGATGTCGACCTCCTCCAGGCCGTCCAGGGTCTGCAGCGGCACCCGGGTGCCGAGCGAGGCCGCCGTCATCGGGATGGTGACGGTGCAGTGCAGGTCGTCCCCGCGCCGCTGGAAGATGGCGTGGGTGGTCTCGGCGATCTCGACGTACAGGTCGCCGGCCGGGCCGCCGCCGGGGCCGACCTCGCCCTCGCCGGCCAGCTGGATCCGGGTGCCGTTGTCGACCCCGGCCGGGATCTTGACGGTCAGGGTGCGGCGGGCGCGCACGCGGCCGTCGCCGGCGCACTCCGGGCACGGGGTCGGCACGACGGTGCCGAAGCCCTGGCACTGCGGGCAGGGGCGGGAGGTCATGACCTGGCCCAGGAAGGACCGGGTGACCTGGGAGACCTCGCCCTTGCCGCGGCACATGTCACAGGTCTGCGCCGAGGTGCCGGGGGCCGCGCCCTCGCCGCTGCAGGTGGTGCAGGTGACGGCGGTGTCGACCTGGAGTTCCTTGGTGGTGCCGAACGCGGCCTCCTCCAGGGTGATCTCCAGCCGGATCATGGCGTCCTGGCCGCGGCGGGTGCGCGAGCGCGGGCCGCGCTGGCCGGCCGCGGCGCCGAAGAAGGCGTCCATGATGTCGGAGAAGCCGAAGCCCGCCGCGCCGGCGCCGAAGCCGCCGGCACCGCCGCCGCCCGGGGACAGCGGGTCCCCGCCGAGGTCGTAGACCTGACGCTTCTGCGGGTCGGAGAGCACCTCGTAGGCGGCGTTGATCTCCTTGAACCGCTCCTGCGTCTTCGGGTCCGGGTTGACGTCCGGGTGCAGTTCGCGTGCCAGGCGCCGGAACGCCTTCTTGATCTCGTCCTGCCCCGCATCCCGTCGGACGCCGAGTACCGCGTAGTAGTCCGTGGCCACCAAATGCTCCGCTTGTTCCGCCTGTAGTAGTGCTGCGACTGGACGCCACCGTTGAAATTCTAACGGTGGCCCTTGCTAGGACTCGGCCAGGATCTGGCCCACGTACCGCGCCACCGCTCGCACCGCCCCCATTGTGCCGGGGTAGTCCATCCGGGTCGGACCGATCACACCCAGTTTCGCCACGCTCTCGTCGCCCGAACCGTAGCCGACCGAAACGATCGAGGTGGAATTCAGCCCTTCATAGGCGTTCTCCCGCCCGATCCGGACCGTCATCGCGGCGTCCGCGGTCTCACCCAGGAGGCGGAGCAGGATGACCTGCTCCTCCAGGGCCTCCAGCACCGGCTGGATGGTGAGCGGGAAGTCGTGCCCGAAGCGGGTCAGGTTGGCCGTGCCGGCCAGCATGATCCGCTCCTCGTTCTGCTCGGCGAGCGTCTCGAACAGGGTCGCCAGGACCGTGCTGACCGTCGGCCGGTCGGCCTGTTCGAACAGCGCCGGCAGCTCCTCCAGCAGCCCCGGGACCTCCGGGAGGCGCCGGCCGGCGGCTCTCGCGTTGATCCGGGCCCGCAGGTCCGCCAGCACCGTCTCGCCGACCGAGCCCGGGCAGTCGACCATCCGCTGCTCGACCCGGCCGGTGTTGGTGATCAGTACCAGCATCACCTTGGCCGGGGCCAGCGCCACCAGCTCGATGTGCCGGACGGTGGAGCGCGTCAGCGAGGGGTACTGCACCACCGCGACCTGCCGGGTCAGCTGGGCGAGCAGCCGCACGGTGCGGGCGACCACGTCGTCCAGGTCGACCGCGCCGTCCAGGAAGTGCCGGATGGCCCGGCGCTCGGGGGCGCTCATCGGCTTGATCTCGGCGAGCTTGTCGACGAAGAGGCGGTACCCCTTGTCGGTCGGGATACGGCCGGCGCTGGTGTGCGGCTGGTGGATGTAGCCCTCCTCCTCCAGCGCCGCCATGTCGTTGCGGACGGTCGCCGGCGAGACCCCGAGGTTGTGCCGTTCCACCAGGGCCTTGGAGCCGACCGGCTCCTCGGTGCCCACGTAGTCCTGCACGATCGCGCGGAGTACGGCGAGCTTGCGTTCGTCCAGCTGGCGGACCTCACCGGCCATGGGGCACGCACCTCCGTCTTCGCACGTTGTCCGACTGTGTCCCTCGCTGCTGCGGGCCGCTCCGGGAGGCCCCTGGTCTTGGCACTCTGAACCTACGAGTGCCAGAACCGTACCTGCCAGTGTAAGGCCCGGGTCCCACGGCAGGAACGGCCCGAGGGGCGTGATCCTCCCCGCAGTTCCGGACACGGCCCGCGGGGCCCCGGCGGTTCGATCCTCCCGGCACCGGGGTGGTGCCGGGAGGCCGTCCGGGTGGCAGCATCGAAAGCGACGGCGAACGGAGGAGCAAGCGATGTCGAGCTCGGGCCAGCACACCCGTTTCGCGCCCGACCGCGGCCTGACCGGCCGCATGGTCGCGACGATGTTCGTGATCGGGTTGCTGTACGTCGGTTTCACCGGCCTGCTGATCGCGCTGCTGCGCGGCGCCTGGCCACTGATCGTCCTGATCTCCGGCGGGCTGTTCGTGGCCCAGTTCTGGTTCAGCGACAAGATCACCGAACGGGCGATGGGCGCCCACCAGGTGTCCCCGGAACAGTTCCCCCAACTCCACGGCACCGTCGACCGGCTCTGCGCCCTGGCCGACATGCCCAAACCGCGGGTGGCGGTCGCCGACAACGACATGCCGAACGCCTTCGCCACCGGCCGCAACCCGCAGAACGCGGTGATCTGCGTGACCACCGGGCTGCTGCGCCGGCTGGAACCGGAGGAACTGGAGGGAGTCCTCGCGCACGAGCTGTCGCACGTCGCCCACCGGGACGTCGCGGTGATGACGATCGCCGGGTTCCTCGGCGTCCTCGCCGGGGCGATGACCCGGATCGCCGTGTACGGCGGTTTCATGGGCGGCGGGCGCAACAACAACGACCAGAACGCCGCCATCCTGGCGCTGATCATCCCGCTGGTGTCGATCGTCGTCTACGCGATCAGCTTCCTGCTCACCCGGCTGCTCTCCCGCTACCGCGAACTGGCCGCCGACCGGGCCGCCGCCCAGCTCACCGGCCGGCCCAGCGCCCTGGCCTCGGCGCTCACCAAGGTGACCGGGCAGATCGCGGCCATCCCCAGCAAGGACCTGCGCCAGGCGCAGCCGTACAACGCCTTCTACTTCGCCCCCGCGCTGAGCGCCCGGGAGGCCGCCTCGCAGCTGTTCTCCACCCACCCCAGCCTGGAGAAGCGGCTGGAGCAGCTGGCGAGGATCTCCGAGCAGCTCGGCCGCTGAACCCGCCGAGCCCCTGACGCGAGAGGACCGCCGTGGGAATCCTGGACACCCTGTTCGGCCGCACCAAGCCCGTCAAGCCCGACCTCGACCAGCTGTTCGGCGTGCCGTCCGCCGCGCTCACCCTGGAGGCCGGGGCCGGGTTCACCCCCACCGGGCTCGGCTCGGTCTGCTTCGCGGCCGTCGAGGGTGCGGCCTTCGTCCAGGTCGAGCAGCAGGTCCGGGCCCTGCTGGACGCCGACACCGAGCGCGGCGGCGTCCCGGTGGAGGCCTCCAAGGACGACTACGGCTACTCCTGGCTGCTCGCCCGGCACCGGCCCGAGGAGCTGCCGGAGCTGGTCAACGACCTGCACGCGGTCAACAGCGAGCTGGAGGCGAACGGCTTCGGGCCGCAGCTGCTCTGCTCGCTGGTCGGCTTCCGCGATCCGCAGGGGCGGTCGCTGGCCCTGGTCTACCTCTACAAGCGCGGGACGTTCTACCCCTTCGCCCCGATGCCCGGCGGTGGGGAGAAGCGCAACAGCCCGCTGGAGCTGCAGGTCAACGCGATGCTGGGGAACGACCTGCGGCTGGAGAAGGACCTGAGCCGCTGGTTCCCGGTCTGGGGCGCGCCGGGCCTCTGACACACCGTCCGCCGTCCCTATGATCACCCGTATGCGCAGCCGCCAGTACGGACCCGACCTGACCCCGCCGTGGAAGAAGCAGCAGCCCGCCCCGGAGGTGCCCGCCGAGCGGGACCTGGTGGTCGAGGAGACGGCGACCGGCTTCTGCGGGGCGGTGGTGCGCTGCGAGAAGACCGCCGAGGGGTTCACCGTCACCCTGGAGGACCGGTTCGGCAAGCACCGGGTGTTCCCGCTGGTGCCGCGCGGCTTCCTGCTGGAGGGCCGGGCCGTCACCCTGGTCCGGCCGGCCGGCCCGGCTCCCGCCCGGACGCCGGGCCGCACCGCCTCCGGCTCCGTCGCCGTCCCGAACGCCCGCGCCCGGGTCGCCCGCGAGTCCCGGATCTACGTCGAGGGCCGGCACGACGCCGAGCTGGTCGAGCGGGTCTGGGGCGACGACCTGCGGACCGAGGGCGTCGTCGTCGAGTACCTGCGCGGCATCGACGACCTGCCCGCGATCGTCGCCGACTTCGCCCCCGGCCCCGGCCGCCGCCTCGGCGTCCTGGTCGACCACCTGCTGCCGGGGACGAAGGAGCACCGCATCGCCGCCCAGGTCACCGGCGACTCGGTGCTGGTCGCCGGCCACCCCTACATCGACATCTGGCAGGCCGTGAAGCCCTCCAGCGTGGGCATCCCCGGCTGGCCCGCCGTCCCGCGGGGCGAGGACTGGAAGGAGGGCACCTGCCGCCGCCTCGGCTGGCCGGTGGACACCCCGGCGGCCTGGAAGCACATCCTGTCGAAGGTGAACAGCTACAGGGACCTTGAGCCCGAACTGCTGGGCCGGGTGGAGGAGCTGATCGACTTCACGGCCCTGCCGGAGTGAGGCCGGTCAGACGTATTTCTGAAAGTCCGTGGTGTCCAGATTGATTTCAAGCAGCTCGATGGGGACGGGCTCGCCGAACTTACTGGTCCGCTCGGACATGTACCTCGGGAGACCGGAGCCGGGCTCCTGACCCAACTCGGTCAGCAGCACACACACTCCCTTGATCGGGTCGACGATCAGATACGCGGGGACAGTGCCCTCGGCATAGAGCTCCCGCTTGGTCCGGTAGTCGCGGTCGACACTGGTCTTCGACACCACCTCGACCACCAGGGAGACCGCCGGCGACGGCAGTAGCCGTCCGTGCTCCTCGACCGCCCCGCGTTCGAAGACGACCAGGTCGGGCTGAGGTTCGCTGGCCTGGCCGGGGATCCCCAGGTCCTGCGTGGTGAGAGGGCGCCACCGACCGTACGGAAGCTGGTGCTGAATCGCCAGGACGATGAGGTTGTGGACCATGTCAGGCCCGGCCATCATCACGATTTCCCCCCTGATGAGCTCGGCCTTGACGCCTTCCGGCACCTCCAGGTTCTCGAAGATCCCGGTCATCCGATCATCGATGGCGGTCATGGCGCTCTCCCTCCGACGGCTGACACCACGTTAACGACAATCAGTCCACCAGGTCACGTACCACCGCGTCGGCCAGGAGGCGGCCCCGGAGGGTCAGGGCGGCGCGGCCCTGCCGGTACGGCCCGGCGGCGAGGAGGCCGTCGGCGAGGTGCCGGTCCGCCGCCTTGCGGCCGGTGTCGGTGAGCAGGTCGAGGGGGATGCCGTCGACCAGGCGCAGCTCCAGGAGGATGCGCTCGACGCGGCGGTCCTCCTCGGCCAGCACCTCGCGGGCCAGCGCCGGGGTGCGCTGCTCGGCGAGGGCCTGGGCGTAGGCGGCGGGGTGCTTGGCGTTCCACCAGCGGACGCCGCCGACGTGGCTGTGGGCGCCGGGGCCGGCGCCCCACCAGTCGGCGCCGGTCCAGTACAGCTCGTTGTGGCGGCAGCGGCCCTCGGGGGCGGTGGCCCAGTTGGAGACCTCGTACCAGGAGTAGCCGGCGGCGGCGAGCGCCTCCTCGGCGATCAGGTAGCGGTCGGCGTGCACGTCGTCGTCGATCATCGGCAGTTCGCCGCGCTTGACCCGGGCGGCGAGCCGGGTGCCCTCCTCGACGATCAGCGAGTACGCGGAGACGTGGTCGGGCCCGGCGCCGATGGCGGCGTCCAGGGAGGCCCGCCAGTCGTCGTCGGACTCGCCGGGGGTGCCGTAGATGAGGTCGAGGTTGACGTGCTCGAAGCCGGCCGCGCGGGCCTCGGCCACGCAGGCCTCGGGGCGGCCCGGGGTGTGGTGGCGGTCGAGCAGCTTCAGGACGTGCGGGCGGGCGCTCTGCATGCCGAAGGAGAGCCGGTTGTAGCCGCCCTCGCGCAGTTCGGCCAGGTACGCCGGGTCGACCGACTCCGGGTTGGCCTCGGTGGTGACCTCGGCGTCCTCGGCGAGCCCGAACTCCTCGCGGATCGCGGCGAGCATCTTCACCAGGTCGCGGGCGGGCAGCAGGGTCGGGGTGCCGCCGCCGAGGAAGACGGTCCGCACCGGGAGGTCCGTGTCCCCCAGCACCTTCCGGGCGAGGCGGATCTCGGCGACCACGTTGTCCGCGTACGTGTCCTGCGAGGCGACCGCCCCGGAGGAGCGCAGCTCGGTGGCGGTGTAGGTGTTGAAGTCGCAGTAGCCGCAGCGGCTGGCGCAGTACGGGACGTGCAGGTAGAAGCCGAACGGCCGGTCGCCCAGCCCGTCGAGGGCGTGCGCGGGCAGGGAACCGTCGGACGGCACCGGATCGCCGTCGGGGAGTGCGGAGGGCATGAGCCCATTGTCCCGTACGGCGCACCCGTTCGGGTGAGCCGTACGGGGCGGGGCGGCTCAGGCCTCGTTGGCGCCCGCGTACATGGCCGCCACGGCGTCCGCGTAGGTCCGCTCGACCACCGGGCGCTTGATCTTCAGGCTCGGGGTGAGCTCGCCGTGCTCGATGTCCAGGTCGCGCGGCAGCAGGTGGAACTTCTTGATCGTCTGCCAGCGCTGGAGGTCGGCGTTGACCCGCTTGACGAAGCCCTCGATCAGCTGGTGCACGGCCGGCTCGGCGGCCAGTTCGGCGTAGCTCTTGCCGGCCAGGCCGCGCTCGGCGGCCCACGGCAGGAGGACCGCCTCGTCCAGGCCGATCAGCGCGGTGCAGAAGTTGCGGCCGTTGCCGATCACCAGGATGTTGCTGACGAACGGGCAGACCGCCTTGAACTTGCCCTCGACCTCGCTGGGCGCCACGTACTTGCCGCCGGAGGTCTTGAACAGGTCCTTCTTGCGGTCGGTGATCCGCAGGAAGCCGTCCGGGGTGAGCTCGCCGATGTCCTCGGTGTGGAACCAGCCGTCCGACTCCAGCACCTCGGCGGTCTTCTCCGGCAGGTTGTGGTAGCCGCGCATGACGCCCGGGCCGCGCAGCAGGATCTCGCCGTCCTCGGCGATCCGCACCTCGGTGCCGGGCAGCGGGCGGCCCACCGTGCCGATCCGCACGTCCTCCGCGCGGTTGACGCAGGAGCCGGCGCTGGTCTCGCTCAGGCCGTAGCCCTCCAGGATCGGCACGCCGGCGCCGATGAAGAAGTAGCCGATCTCCGGGGCGAGCGCGGCGCTGCCGGAGACCGCACCGCGCAGCCGGCCGCCGAAGGCCGCCCGGATCTTCGCGTACACCAGCTTGTCGGCGAGCGCGTGCTGCGCCCGCAGGCCCAGCGGGGCCGTCTCGGTGCCGGTGGCCACCCGGCTCTCCTGGACCGCCCGGGCGTGCTCGCGGGCGACCTTGGCCGCCCACAGGAAGATCTTGTACTTGGCGCCGCCCTCGGCCCGGGCCTTGCCCGCGATGCCGTTGTAGACCTTCTCGAAGATGCGCGGGGCCGAGGCCATGATGGTCGGCCGGATCACCGGCAGGTTGTGGATGATCCGGTCCACCCGGCCGTCCACCGCCATCACGTGCCCGGTGGCGATCTGCCCGGAGATCAGCGTCTTGCCGAACACGTGCGACAGCGGCAGCCACATGAACTGCACGTCGTCGGGGCCCAGCAGTCCGCTGGCCTCCTGCGCCCGGCCCTCGTACGCCCAGCAGTCGTGCACCAGGCGCACGCCCTTGGGGCGGCCGGTGGTTCCGGAGGTGTAGATGAGGGTGGCCAGCTGCTCCTTGTCGAGCCCGTCGACGGCCTTCTCCACCGCGTCCGGGTGCTCCGCCAGGTACCGGGCGCCGCGCTCCTCCAGCTCCGCGAGGGTGAGCAGCTCCAGGCCGGCGCTCTCGGGGGCCTCGGCGGGCGCGTCGAAGAGGATCACGGTGCGCAGCTCGGGCAGCTGGTCGAGCTGCTCGACGGCCTTGGCCAGCTGGGCCGCGTTCTCGGCGAACAGCGCCCGGGAACCGGAGTCGGAGAGGATGAACGCCGTCTCGTCCGCGTTGGTGCTCGGGTAGACGGTGGTGATCGCGGCGCCCGCGCACATGGCGCCGAGGTCGGCGACGATCCATTCCAGCCGGGTCGAGGAGGCCAGGGCCACCCGGTCCTCGGGGTGGATGCCGAGTGCCATCAGGCCGGCGGCCACGGCCTTGACCCGGGTCGCGGTCTGCGCCCAGGTGAGCGAACGCCACTGCTCGGCGCCGGGCGCGCCGTCGGCGGCCTGCTCGTCCACGGGCGAGGGGTAGCGGTAGGCCTCGGCGTTCGGGGTCAGGGCGACCCGCTCCAGGAACAGGTGGGCGACGGAGGCCGGACGCCCGGCGACGAGGTCGGACCTGCCGGAGCCGATCAGGGACTGCGCGGAACTCAACGAGGACCTCCGGGGGCGGGTGGCCGTCTGGATTGTCGCGGCGTCCGTGGGGGCGGTCGCCGGGCCCCGGTTCACCTGAACGGTACCGGTCAGTAACAAAGGGGCAATCAGCAGCCTAGGGGGAAACCGGTCATTCCGTAAGAGGGCAGCGCCCGACGGCACGCCCCCGCGCCACCGGTGCCGGACCCGTCCGTTCGGCAAAGGCCCGGCAAACCTCCGGCTCCCGCACGCCGAATGACCTGTACGACGCTACAGAACACGGAGAATTGGGGTGCGAACCCGACCGGCGACGACAAGAGTGTGCTAGTGCTGATCAGATTGCTGAGGGCGTACCTGCGCCCGTACTCCCGACCGATCACCCTGCTGGTACTGCTCCAGCTGGTGTCCACCCTCGCGGCGCTCTACCTGCCGACGCTCAACGCCGACATCATCGACGACGGCGTGGTCAAGGGCGACACCGGCTACATCCTGCGCGTCGGCGGGGTGATGATCGCCGTCACCGTCCTCCAGGCCCTGTGCTCGGTCGGCGCCGTCTTCATCGGCGCGCGCACCGCCATGGCCTTCGGCCGGGACGTCCGCGCCGCCGTCTTCGACCGGGTGCAGAGCTTCTCCGCCCGCGAGGTCGGCCAGTTCGGCGCCCCTTCGCTGATCACCCGGACCACCAACGACGTCCAGCAGGTCCAGATGCTCGCCCTGATGAGCTTCACGCTCATGGTCGCCGCGCCGATCATGTGCGTCGGCGGCATCATCATGGCGCTCAACCAGGACGTCCCGCTGTCCGGCCTGCTGCTCGCCGTCATCCCCGCGCTCGGCGTCGTCGTGGTCCTGCTGGTCCGCGCGCTGCGCCCCCGGTTCCGCAGCATGCAGGAGCGGATCGACACCGTGAACCGGGTCCTGCGCGAGCAGATCACCGGCATCCGGGTCATCCGCGCCTTCGTCAAGGACGACCAGGAGCAGGCCCGCTTCGCCGACGCCAACGAGGACCTCACCCAGGTCGCCCGCCAGGTCGGCCGGCTGATGTCCATCATGTTCCCCACCGTCATGCTGGTGGTGAACGTCTCCAGCGTCGCCGTGCTCTGGTTCGGCGCCCACCGCATCGACAGCGGCGCCATGGAGATCGGCGCGCTCACCGCGTTCCTCTCCTACCTGATGCAGATCCTGATGAGCGTCATGATGGCCACCTTCATGTTCATGATGGTGCCGCGCGCCGAGGTCTGCGCCGAGCGCATCGAGGAGGTCCTCGGCACCCACAGCAGCGTCGTCCCGCCCACCGACCCCGTCCAGAAGGTGCTGCGCCGCGGCAACCTGGAACTGCGCGACGTCGACTTCCGCTACCCCGGCGCCGAGGCCTCGGTGCTGCGCGCCATCGACCTCACCGCCCGCCCCGGCGAGACCACCGCGATCATCGGCTCCACCGGCAGCGGCAAGTCCACCCTGCTCGGCCTCGTCCCCCGGCTCTTCGACGCCACCTCCGGCCAGGTCCTGCTCGACGGCGTCGACGTCCGCGAACTCGCCCCCGCCGCGCTCGCCGAGAACGTCGGCATCGTCCCGCAGAAGCCCTACCTCTTCTCCGGCACCGTCGCCAGCAACCTCCGCTACGGCCGGCCCGACGCCACCGACGAGGAGCTCTGGCACGCCCTGGAGATCGCCCAGGCCAAGGAGTTCGTCGAGAAGCTGCCCGAAGGCCTCGACGCCCCCATCGCCCAGGGCGGCGGCAACGTCTCCGGCGGCCAGCGCCAACGCCTGGCCATCGCCCGGACCCTGGTCCGCCGGCCATCCGTCTACCTCTTCGACGACTCCTTCTCCGCGCTCGACTACGCCACCGACGCCAAGCTCCGCAAGGCCCTCGCCCGCGAGACCTCCGACGCCACCGTCCTGATCGTCGCCCAGCGCGTGTCCACCATCCGCGACGCCGACCGGATCGTCGTCCTCGACGAGGGCGCCGTCGTCGGCACCGGAACCCACCACGAGCTGATGGCCGACAACCCGACGTACCGGGAGATCGTGCTCTCCCAGCTCACCGAGCAGGAGGCGGCGTGACCACGCCCGGAAAGCCCGACCTGGACAAGGGGCAGGCCCCCGGCGGCGCCCCCACGGACACCCTGAAGAGGGACGCCCCGCCGGAGGACACCGGACTGCCCAGCGACTCCCAGGCCGCCGCCGCCCGCCGCGGCCCCGCCGGCCCCGGCCGCTTCATGGGCGGCCAGGGCACCGAGAAGTCCATGGACTTCAAGGGCTCCGGCAAGCGCGTCCTCGGCCTGCTGCGCCCCGAACGCAACACCCTGATCGGCGTCCTGCTCCTCGGCGTCATCGGCATCGGCTGCGCCGTCATCGGCCCCAAGATCCTCGGCGACGCCACCGACCTGATCTTCGCCAGCGTCGTCGGCGCCCGCTTCCAGGCCGGCACCTCCAAGGAACAGGTCGTCGACGGGCTGCGCGCCCACGGCGAGGGCGGCGTCGCCGACCTGCTCTCCTCCGTCGACTTCACCCCCGGCCAGGGCATGGACTTCGGCGCCATCGGCACCGTCCTGCTCTGGGTGCTCGGCATCTACGTCGCCTCCGCCGTCTTCGGGATCTTCCAGGGCCGACTGGCCACCCGGGCCATCCAGGCCGCCGGCTACCGGCTGCGCCAGGACGTCGAGGCCAAGCTCTCCCGGCTGCCGCTCAGCTACTTCGACAAGCAGCCGCGCGGCGAGGTGCTCAGCCGGGTCACCAACGACATCGACAACATCGGCCAGTCCATGCAACAGACCCTCGGACAGGTCGTCAACTCGCTGCTCACCGTGGTCGGCGTGCTCGCGATGATGTTCTGGATCTCCCCGCTGCTCGCCGTGATCGCACTGGTCTCGGTGCCCGCCTCGGTGATCGTCGCCACCAAGGTCGGCAAGCGGGCCCAGCCGCAGTTCGTCCAGCAGTGGAAGTCCACCGGCCAGCTCAACGCCCACATCGAGGAGATGTACACCGGCCACACCCTGGTCAAGGTGTTCGGGCGCCAGCAGGAGTCCGCGGAGACCTTCCGCGAGCACAACGACGCGCTCTACCAGGCCAGCTACAAGGCCCAGTTCATCTCCGGCACCATCCAGCCCGCGATGATGCTGATCGGCAACCTCCAGTACGTGCTGGTCGCCGTCGTCGGCGGCCTGCGGGTGGCCAGCGGCTCGCTGTCCATCGGCGACGTCCAGGCGTTCATCCAGTACTCGCGGCAGTTCAGCCAGCCGCTCACCCAGGTCGCCAGCATGGCCAACCTGGTGCAGTCCGGCGTCGCCTCCGCCGAACGCGTCTTCGAGCTGCTGGACGCCCCCGAGCAGAGCCCCGAACCGGCCATGCCCGAACGGCCCGACGTGCTGCACGGCCGGGTCTCCTTCCAGGACGTGGCCTTCCGCTACGACCCCGAGAAGCCGCTCATCGAGGACCTCTCGCTCAAGGTCGAACCCGGGCAGACCGTCGCCATCGTCGGCCCCACCGGCGCCGGCAAGACCACCCTGGTCAACCTGCTGATGCGGTTCTACGAGGTCAGCTCCGGACGGATCACCCTCGACGGCGTGGACATCGCCGCGATGTCCCGCGAGGAACTGCGCTCCGGCATCGGCATGGTGCTCCAGGACACCTGGCTGTTCGGCGGCACCATCGCCGACAACATCGCCTACGGCGCCGAGTCGGCCACCCGCGAACAGGTCGTCGAGGCCGCCAGGGCCGCCCACGTCGACCGCTTCGTGCGCACCCTGCCGGACGGCTACGACACCGTCATCGACGACGAGGGCACCAACGTCAGCACCGGCGAGAAGCAGCTGATCACCATCGCCCGGGCGTTCCTCGCCCAGCCGTCCATCCTGGTCCTGGACGAGGCGACCAGCTCCGTCGACACCCGCACCGAGGTGCTGATCCAGCGGGCCATGGCCCGGCTGCGCACCGGCCGCACCAGCTTCGTGATCGCCCACCGGCTCTCCACCATCCGGGACGCCGACGTGATCCTGGTGATGGAGAACGGCTCGATCGTCGAGCAGGGCTCGCACGACGAGCTGATCGCCGCCGACGGCGCCTACGCCCGGCTCTACCAGGCACAGTTCGCCGAGGCCGCGGTCGAGATGGACTGACGTCCGGCCGACCGGAGGGCCGGGGCGGGGACTTCCCGCCCCGGCCCTTCGCTTCGCGGACACCGCGCGCTACGTTGGGCCCGTGACCGACGACCAGGCCCCGGACCGCCCGGACACCCCTGCCGCCCCCGGCACCCCCACTGCCTCCGGTACTCCCGCTGCCTCCGGTACTCCCGCTGCCTCCGGTACTCCGCGGACGCCGGACGCCTTCGAGGCGAACCGCCGCTACCTGGGCTCGGTCGCCTACCGGCTGCTCGGCTCGTTCACCGACGCCGAGGACGTCCTCCAGGACGCCTGGCTGCGCTGGCGGGCCGCCGACCGCTCCGCCGTCGCCGACCCGCGCGCCTTCCTCACCACCGTCGTCACCCGGCTCTGCTACGACCAGCTGGGCTCCGCCCGGGCCCGCCGCGAGGCCTACTACGGCGAGTGGCTGCCCGAGCCCGCCGTCACCTACGCCACCGGCCCCGACTCCCCCGCCGAACTGGCCGAACTGGCCGAACGCGGCGAGTCCGTCTCGCTCGCCCTGCTGGCCGTACTGGAACAGCTCACCCCCGCCGAACGGGCCGCCTTCGTGCTGCACGACGTCTTCGCGGTCGGCTTCGAGGAGATCGCCGCCTCCCTGGAACGCACCCCCGACGCCGCCCGCCAGCTCGCCTCCCGGGCCCGCCGCCGGGTCCGCGACGGCGGCCGCGCGCAGGACGCCGCCCGGCGCACCGGCGGGACCGACCGGGCCGAGCACCGCCAGGCCGTCGAGGCCTTCGCCGCCGCCAGCACCCGCGGCGACATCCTCGCCCTGATGGAGGTCCTCGACCCCGACGTGGTCTGGCACTCCGACGGCGGCGGCATCGTCCGCGCCGGAGTCCGCCCGATCCACGGCGCCGACCGGGTGGCCCGGATGGTGGCCGGCCTGGTCGCCAAGTGGTTCACCCCCGACACCGCCACCACCACCGCGGTGGTCAACGGCGAGCCCGGACTGGTCTGGTACGACCGGGCCACCGGCACGGTCGGCGGCGTCCTCGCCTTCACCGTGGCCGACGGGCGGATCGCCGAGGCGCACGTCGTGGTCAACCCCGAGAAGCTCGCCCGGGTCCCCGCCGTGGAGCTGTGACACGGGTCACCGTCACACCCCGGCCGGCTGCCTCGTCCCCTTCCCGAACAGCGCTCCACCGGAGCGCCCTCGCGAGGAGGCGGACGAGATGAGCAGCACCACCACCGGGCAACGGATCGTCGTACTGGGCGCCGGGTACGCCGGGCTCACCGCGGCCAAGGGCGCCGGCCGGCACCACGACGTCACCCTGGTCGCCCCCGAGGAGCGGATCCTGCACCGCATCCGCCAGCACGAGACCGCGGCCGGCCGCGGCCGCGACTGGCCCACCGTCGGCGAACTCACCCGCGGCGGCCGGATCACCCACCGCCGGGCCCGGGCCGTCGGACTCGACCCGGCCGCGCACGAGGTCCGGCTCGACGACGGCACCACCCTCGGGTACGACACCCTGGTCCACGCCCTCGGCAGCCGCACCGCCTGGCACGCCGTCCCCGGCGCCGAACAGCTCGCCTACCCGGCGGAGCGCGCCGCCGAGCTGCGCCGCCGGATCGACACGGCCGACCGGCCCGGCACCCTGGCCGTGGTCGGCGGCGGCGCCACCGGCATCGAGCTGGCCACCGAACTCGCCGAGGCCCACCCCTCCTGGCAGGTACGGATCGTCGCGTCCGGCCTGGTCGGCGGCGTCTACTCGGCCAAGGGCCGGGCCCACGTCCGGCGCGTCCTCGCCCGGCTCGGCGCGAGCGTCCACGAGAACACCACCGTCACCGAGGTCACCCCGGACGGGCTGCGCACCACCGCCGGCCCGATCGAGGCCGACCTCGTCGTCTGGGCCGCCTCGCTGGAGCCGCACCCGCTGGCCGCCGAGGCCGGACTGGCCGTGGACGGGCGCGGCCGGGCCGTGGTGGACGACCACCTGCGGTCGGTCTCCCACCCGGACGTCCATGTGATCGGCGACGCCGCCGCGGTCACCGTCCCCGGCATCGGCACCCTGCGGATGGGCTGCGCCACCGCCCTGCCGCAGGGCCAGTACCTCGGCAGGCTGCTGGACGGGCGCACCGAGGGGCCGTTCTCGTTCCGGTACCAGGTGCAGTGCGTGAGCCTCGGCCGGCGGGACGGGCTGCTCCAGGTGGTCCGCCCGGACGACTCGATGCGGCCCACCGTATTCACCGGCACCGCGGGGCGGCTGGCGAAGGCGGCGATCGTCGCCGTGGTCCTCAACAGCCTGAAGTAGGCCCGCCGTCCCCGCCGGCCGCTGCCGGAAGCGCCGGACGTGCCGGGGCCGGGGGGCCGGGGGCTCCGGAAACGCCGAAAGGGCCCGGGCGGGTGCCCGGGCCCTTCCGGCGTGCGTCGCCGCCGTGCCGCTACTTCTTGTCCTTCGGCGTCTCGGCGTCGGTGGACAGCGCGGCGATGAAGGCCTCCTGCGGGACCTCCACGCTGCCGACCATCTTCATCCGCTTCTTGCCTTCCTTCTGCTTCTCCAGCAGCTTCCGCTTACGGGAGATGTCACCGCCGTAGCACTTGGCGAGGACGTCCTTGCGGATCGCGCGGACCGTCTCACGGGCGATCACCCGGGAGCCGATGGCCGCCTGGATCGGGACCTCGAACTGCTGGCGGGGGATGAGCTTCTGGAGCTTGCCCGCCATCATCACGCCGTAGCTGTAGGCCTTGTCCTTGTGGACGATCGCGGAGAACGCGTCCACCGGGTCGCCGTGCAGCAGGATGTCGACCTTCACCAGCTGGGCGGCCTGCTCGCCGATGGGCTCGTAGTCCAGCGAGGCGTAGCCGCGGGTCTTGGACTTCAGCTGGTCGAAGAAGTCGAAGACGATCTCCGCGAGCGGCAGGGTGTAGCGCAGCTCGACCCGGTCCTCGGAGAGGTAGTCCATGCCCTGGAGGTTGCCGCGGCGGGACTGGCAGAGCTCCATGATCGCGCCGACGAACTCGTTGGGCGCCAGGATGGTGCCGCGCACGACCGGCTCGAACACCTCGGAGATCTTGCCGGTCGGGAACTCGCTCGGGTTGGTGACCGTGTGCTCGGTGCCGTCCTCCATCACCACCCGGTAGACCACGTTCGGGGCGGTGGAGATCAGGTCGAGGTTGAACTCGCGCTCCAGGCGCTCCCGGATGATCTCCAGGTGCAGCAGGCCGAGGAAACCGCAGCGGTAGCCGAAGCCGAGCGCGACCGAGGTCTCCGGCTCGTACACCAGCGCGGCGTCGTTGAGACGCAGCTTGTCCAGGGCGTCGCGCAGCAGCGGGTAGTCCGAGCCGTCCAGCGGGTACAGGCCGGAGAACACCATCGGGCGCGGGTCCTTGTAGCCGCCGAGCGGCTCGGTGGCGCCCTTGTGCATCGAGGTGATCGTGTCACCGACCTTGGACTGCCGGACGTCCTTCACACCGGTGATGATGTAGCCCACCTCGCCGACGCCGAGGCCGTCCGCGACCTTCGGCTCGGGCGAGATGACGCCGATCTCCAGCAGCTCGTGGGTGGCGCCGGTGGACATCATCGCGATGCGCTCGCGCTTGGTGAGCTGGCCGTCCACGACACGGACGTAGGTGACCACGCCGCGGTAGGAGTCGTACACCGAGTCGAAGATCATCGCGCGGGCCGGGGCGTCCTTGACGCCGACCGGGGCCGGGACGGTGTTGACGATGTGGTCCAGCAGGTCCTCGACGCCCAGGCCGGTCTTGGCGCTGACCTGGAGCACGTCGGACGGGTCGCAGCCGATGATGTGGGCGATCTCGGCGGCGTACTTCTCCGGCTGGGCGGCCGGGAGGTCGATCTTGTTGAGGACCGGGACGATCGTGAGGTCGTTCTCCAGCGCCAGGTACAGGTTGGCGAGGGTCTGCGCCTCGATGCCCTGGGCCGCGTCGACCACCAGGACGGTGCCCTCGCACGCGGCGAGGGAACGGGACACCTCGTACGTGAAGTCCACGTGGCCGGGGGTGTCGATCATGTTGAGGATGTGCGTCGCCCCGGCGTTCGGGCCGGTCTTCGGCGCCCACGGGAGGCGGACCGCCTGCGACTTGATGGTGATGCCGCGCTCACGCTCGATGTCCATGCGGTCGAGGTACTGGGCACGCATCTGCCGGGGGTCGACGACGCCGGTGATCTGCAGCATCCGGTCTGCGAGCGTCGACTTGCCGTGGTCGATGTGGGCGATGATGCAGAAGTTGCGGATCAGCGCCGGGTCGGTACGGCTGGGCTCTGGCACATTGCTGGGGGTCGCGGGCACCTTGGTCCGATTCTCCGTTGGTCCGGGGCCGGGGGTGTCCGGATCATCGCTGACCGGTTTCCCGGGGACCGGACAGTCTCGTCCGATCGAAATAGTTCCTCCCATCTTCCCACGACTGCGGCCCGGGGCACCGTCCGGGAGTCTCCCGGGCACCCGGGGCGGTCCCCGGGGGCGTCGGGGAAGCTCCTCTCGGGCGTCGGGGGCGGTCCTCGCGAACGTCCGGGGGCGGTCCTCGCGGGCGCCCGGGTGCGGTCCTCGCGGGCGCCCGGTTTGGGGCGGGCAGCGGGCCCCTGGTAGCGTGGGCTGCTGCACCTGGCCTCGGCATGCCCTCTCAGCCTGACCGAAGGCCGCCGGTTGCAACCCCGTTCACAATCTTTAGACAGACTGAGGCTCCTTCGTGGCGAACATCAAGTCCCAGATCAAGCGCAACAAGACCAACGAGAAGGCGCGCCTGCGCAACAAGGCCGTCAAGTCCTCGCTGAAGACCGCTCTGCGCAAGGCCCGTGAGGCCGCTGCCGCCGGCGAGACCGAGAAGGCCACCGAGCTGGCCCGCGCCGCCTCCAAGGCGCTGGACAAGGCCGTGAGCAAGGGCGTCATCCACGCCAACCAGGCCGCCAACAAGAAGTCGGCCATCACCAAGCGCGTCAACACGGCCGTCCAGGCCTGACGCCCCCGGGGGCGGTGACCCCCATCGCTTCGGGACGACCCGGCCCTCTACCCGGACCCCCGAGGCGCGCGAGACTCGCACCGTACGCGGCCTGCGTTCGCCACGCGGGTGCGGTGCAACCAAGCAGTGCGACAGGCGTCGCAGTCGGCCTCCTCCCCGGAGACCACTGCGGCGCCTGTCGCGTTCCGCGGTCCGGCCGCTATGGTCGGTCGGGTCCGTTCGAGGTGCGGTTCGAGGTGCGGGGAGCACCCCGACGCCAGGTCCAGGGGGAACTTCCATGACGACGCCACCGCCGCCACCGGCACCGAACGGACCGGGGTACGGCTTCCCGCAGCAACCGGGCGGGGGCGCGCAGCCGGTACCGGGCGCTCCGGGGCCCGCGGGCGCGGGCGGCTTCGGACCGCCGCCGGGGCTGCCCACCGCGCCCGGCCTGCCCGCCGCCCCGGGCCCCGGACGGAGCGGGAACCTGCGGCGCAACGCCGTCTGGGCGTTCGTCGGAGCGGTGATCGTCTCGGTCGGCTGGGCCGCCGCCGTGATGACCGTCCCCGGCCTCGTCACCAGCCAGTCCTCCCCGCGCGACCTGCGCGGCTACCGGCTCTCCGACGACTTCTGCACCACCGGCAAGCCCACGAAGATCCTCCAGACGTACTCCGTCTCGGACACCTCCAAGCCGACCCACCACACCGACCGGCACCCGGCGCTGGACAGCATGAACTGCTCGATGTCGCTCAAGCGCACCGGCGGCACCAGCGACAGCGAGTACGCCAATCTCTACATGCGCGTCGACCTGCACAAGGCGGTCAACCCGGCACCCGAGCTGGAGGCCAACAAGGAGCTCTACCGGGCGCGCGGCTACCAGGTCACCGACATCGCGGGGCTCGGCGAGGAGGCGTACTTCCTGTACAAGGACGACGGCTCGGACCAGTACCACAGCGTCTACGCCGAGCTGGACATCCGCGACGGCGGGATGACGTACTACGTCACCTACTCGGCCAGCTACACCGAGGGCAAGGGCAAGCCGCCGTCCAAGGACGAGCTGCGCGGCGCCCTCCAGTCCGACGGGCAGGACGCCCTCCGGGCCATGAAGAAGTAGGCCGGACCGCTCGCACCGCCGCCCCGCGCCGCCAGTGGGCGGGCCGTCAGTGGGCGGACCATCAGTGGGCGGGCCGTCAGTAGGTGGGCCGGGAGCCGGCCCGGGCGGCCCGGGCGACGGCGACCACCGCGCGTTCCAGGGCGTAGGCCGGGTCGTCCGATCCGCCCTTGACCGCGGCGTCGGCCTGGGCGATCGCGGTCAGCGCGGTGGCCACCCCGTCGCCCGTCCAGCCGCGCATCTGCTGGCGGACCCGGTCGACCTTCCACGGCGGCATGCCCAGCTCACGGGCCAGGTCGCCCGGGCGCATGTTCCGCCCGGCGCTCGCCAGCCGGCCGATGCTGCGCACCCCGGAGGCCAGCGCGTAGGTGATGCCGGTCGGCGGCTGGCCGACGGCCAGCGCCCAGCGCAGCCGCTCCAGCGCCTCCGCGGCCCGACCGGTGACCGCCAGGTCCGCCACCTCGAAGCCGGTCGCCTCGGCCCGGCCGCTGTAGTAGCGGGCCACCACCGTCTCGTCGATCGCGCCCTCGACGTCCGAGGTCAGCTGGTGGCAGGCGGCGGCCAGCTCGCGCAGGTCGCTGCCGAGCGCGTCCAGCAGCGCCTGGCAGGCCTCCGGGGTCGCGGAGCGGCCCAGGGTGCGGAACTCGCCCTTGACGAAGGCCAGCCGCTCGCTCGCCTTGGCCAGCTTGGCGCAGGCCACCTCACGCCCGCCGGCCTTGCGCCCGGCGTCCAGCAGGCCCTTGCCCTTGGCGCCGCCGGCGTGCACCAGCACCATGATCACTTCCTCGGCCGGCGCCTCGATGTACGCCTTGACCTCCTTCACCGAGTCGGCGGAGAGGTCCTGTGCGGCCCGGACCACGATCACCTTGCGCTCGGCGAACAGCGACGGCGTGGTCAGCTCGGCCAGGCTGCCGGGCTGCAGGCCGCCGGGCGGCAGGTCCCGCACGTCGGTGTCCGGGTCCGCCGCCTTCGCCGCCGCCACCACCTGGGCGACCGCGCGGTCCAGCAGCAGCTCCTCCTGGCCGACCGCGAGGGTCAGCGGGGCGAGCAGGTCGTCGGGTGCACTCTTCCTGGCCATCGCCTACCAGCATCCCACGGCCGCGGACACTCCCGCCCGACGGAGCGGGCGGCCCGACCTGGACAATGGCCCGGTGAGCGAGAACCAGACCACCGACCTCCCGGACGTCGACGACCCGTACGCCCGGCAGCTGCTCGTCCTGCCCGACCGCGACACCGCCCAGGAGGCGGCCGAGGAACTCGGCGCCACCCAACCCGACCTCGGCGAGCTCGAAGTCGTCCGTGACGCGCTCGCGGGCGAGGACGACGCCGAGGACGCCCAGTGGCTGGTCGTCGCCGAGGCCCCGGAGAACGGCTGGACCCCCGCCCTGCTGCACGCCCTCGACACCCTCGCGACCGGCTACGAGGGCTGGCGCGAGGAGGCCTGAGGCCCGCGCCCGCGCCCGCGCCCGCGCCCGCGCCCCAACACCTTCCGGGCCGGCTCGACCACCGCGGCGGCGAGCCGGCCCCCGCCGTCGGCGCCCCTGCCCGCCCGGCCCGGCCGGATCAGAAGTGCGGGGAGCCGGGGGCGCCCCCGAGCCGGAGGTCGCCGACGCCGTCGAGGACCTTCTCCGCCGGGGCTACGTGCCGGCCCGCGGTGATGACGTCGCGCAGGCAGCGGTCGAGCGGGGTGCGCTCGGTGTAGATCGCGGCCGATCCCACGGCGTCGTACAGGAGTTGGACCGCCTCCCGGCAGGCCCGGTGCGCGAACCGGCGGGCCGGCGCGGCCGTGCCGCGCTCCGGCTTGCCCGGAGCGCGCCGCAACCCGCATTTCCAGGCCTTTGCGCGTTCCTGTGGCACCTTGCCGCGGGCTGCCCTCACCGCCCCTGAGCTTGTGGCATTTCTCCGGCGCGGGACGGGCCCCGCCCCCCGCCCCCCCGCAACTTTGTGCTGGCGCGGCGCCGCGACCGGTGACATTTA
>NZ_JBSHBN010000026.1:0-71538 GCF_053612025.1 Kitasatospora sp. NPDC054768 | reverse complement strand
GTTATCCCCGCCACCCCCCACCCCCCCTGAACCCCCCCCCCCCCCCCCCCCGGCGTTCGCCCGGGCGGGGCACGACCCGACCTCATCGCGGAAGTTCGGCCCTCATCGCAGAAATCCGCCCTCACCGCAGCCACGCACGGCGCCCGCCGTCACTCGGCCTCACCGGTCCCGGCCCACCGGCCGGCGGTGAGCGCGGCGTCGGCGCCCCCACGGCCACCCGTCCGGATGAACTCCTCGGCCGCACCGACGGCATGCGTCCGTGCGCGATCCGCCTCCGGCTACGGTCCGGCGCACAGCCGAACGAAAGGTGACCAGCGTGACGACCGGAATCCTGGACTACGAGAGCGACGCGATCGTCCAGCTCATGAACATCGCCGAGGAGGACTGGACCGAGCAGGAGCTCAAGGACGCGCTCCAGCGGGCGATCATGCTGGAGCTCTCCACCATCCCGCCCTACGCCACCGCGCTCTGGTCGATCACCAGCCAGGACGACGGCCAACCCGTCCACCACACGATCCGGGAGATCGTCTTCGACGAGATGTCGCACTTCGGCCTGGTCTGCAACATGCTCACCAGCATCGGCGGCACCGTCGTCCTGACCGACCCCGCCACCGTCCCGAAGTACCCGGGCGAGCTGCCCGGCGGGGTCAACCCGGGGCTGATCGTCTCCCTCGGCGGGCTGACCAGGGAGTCGGCGGGCCTCTTCTCCGACATCGAGAAGCCCGAGAACCCGCTCGCGTTCGCCGCCGACGGCAACACGATCGGCGCCTTCTACCAGCGCATCGCCGACGTCTTCCCGAGGTTCGCGCACCTGCTCACCGGGCGGAACCAGGTGACGTTCCCGCTGGGGTCGCAGCACGGCGCCGGCAACAACATCGTCGCGATGAACACCATGGACGACGTGCTGAAGGCGATCGACGTCATCCGGACCCAGGGCGAGGGCACCGACGCCTCGCCCGACAACCCCTTCCCCGGCCCCCCTGGCGAACTCGCCCACTACTACGCGTTCAAGGAGATCGCCGTCGGCAGGAAGCTGGTCGAGAACCCCGCGACGGGGAGGTTCGAGTTCACCGGCCCCGACGTACCGCTCCCGGACACCTCGCCGGTCGCCCGTGTTCCCGCCGGCGGCTGGGCCAACGACCCCGCCAACGCGCCCGACCGGCCCACCGCCTCCGCACTGCACGACTTCAACACGTCCTACAGCGCCATGCTGACATCCCTCGAACACGCCTGGGGCGGCAACGGGAACGAGCTCTTCGACGCGATCGGGCACATGAGTGATCTGGGCGACGCCGCTCGGCTCATCAACGCCATCAAGCTCCCCGCCGATCCCCGCCTCACCTACGGCCCGGAGTGGCTCTTCGTCCAGCAGGGGTCCTGAACCAACGCCGGAGGCCGGTGTGGCAGATTGACCGGACGGCCCCGCCCCGGGGCGGGTGATCGAGAACCGAGGTCTTCCGTGTCCGCAGACAGAGCCGCGCCGCGAACGGTCGTCGAGGCCTGCTTCGATCCGCAGGGCACGGCCTCGCTCGACTACGTCTACGACGTCGCCGCGGCGGTCGGCCTGTCGGACCAGCCGGTGCGGCTGGCCGTCCGCCGGCTGGAGGCGGCGGGCGTCCTGCGGCAGGAGGGGCGGGGCCGCAAGGGCCGGCTCGTCCTGACCGACGCGGGCAGGCTCCGCTCGGACATGGACGTCCGGTTCGTCGCGCTCGCCTACGCGCAGGACGCCGGCCTCGTCCCCTGGGACGGGCTCTGGCGCCTCTACACCTTCTCCGTCCCCGAGCGGCACCGGTCGGAGCGCGACGCCCTCCGCGCCGCGCTGACCCGGCTCGGTGCCGTGCCGCTCGCGCCCGGCGCCTACGCGAGCCCGCACGACCTCCTCGACGAACTCACCGCCGAGGCCTCGGCGGCGACGGTCGGCGCCTACCTGATCACGGCGGAGGCCACCCGCCTGACCGGCCCGGGCTTCACCGACCCCGCCTCCACCGCGGAGCACCTGTGGCCCTCGGCCGAGACGGTCGAGGCCTACCGGCCCCTCGCCGACGCGCTCGCCGCGGAACCCCTCGGCCCCGACCTCGGCTCCGTCGAACTCGTCGCCGTCGCGCTGCGGCTGGCCGAGGCCTTCACCCACGCCCTGGAGCGCGACCCGCTCCTTCCCCCGGAGCTGAGGCCCACCCCCTGGCCCCCGTCCCGGATCCGGCGCGACTTCCACGAGGCCTGGACCGCGATCCGCGGCCGCACCCCCGACCTCTCGCTCTTCCGCGCCTTCGACACCGGGCCGACGGCCGCCCACCGGGCCTGACCTCCACTCCGGGACAAACCCCGCTCGCCCGATATTCACCCGGACGGACGCGATTTCGAATTCCCGGATCGCCCATATGTTCTAGGCCTGATATATCGATTATATGCTCGAAGAATACGACAAGGTCTTGGTGTCGGGCGGATTGGGTTTCGTCGGAAGGCACCTGACCAGCGCTCTTCTCTTTCTGGGGAAAGAGGTGTCGATCATCGACAACGCCCGGACGGCCACGAGCATCTCGGCGCCGTCCGGGACCACCCTGCACCTGCTGGACATCCGCGAGGTCGACGCCGTCGCCGAGGCCGTGGACGACGCGGACCTGGTCTTCCACGTCGCCGCGAACGCGAACGGCACGTTGTCGGTGACGCAACCGCGCCTCGACTTCGAGATCAACGCACTCGGCACGCTGATCTTCGCCGAGGCCCTCCTCAAGGCGCCCGTCCGTCGGGTCGTCTACGTCTCGTCCGCGTCCGTCTACGGAACGCCCCGGAAATTCCCCATGGACGAGGACCACCCGACCCGCCCCTTCGTGCCGTACGGCGCGTCCAAACTCAGCGGCGAGATCACCTGCCTGGCACTCCACCGCGCCTGCGGCCTCCCGGTGGTGGTCGGCCGCCCCTTCTGCGTCTACGGACCGGGCGAGAACCCGCACGAGGCGATGGTCGAGGTCGGCCGCTTCCTGCGCTGGCACCTCAACCACCAGCCCATCCAGATCGTGGGCGACATCGACCGGAAGACCCGCGACTTCGTCCATGTCACCGACCTGGTCCAGGGGTTGCTGACGATCGCCGACCGGGCCGAACTGGGCGAGGTGTTCAACATCGGCTCCGGCACGGAGGTGTCGATGCGCGAGCTCGTCGACACGATCGGGGAGGCCACCGGCAAGACGCCCGAGGTCAGCGTGATCCCGGAGATCGAGGACGACACCTACCGGCTGGTCGGCGACATCTCCAAGCTCCAGGGCCTGGGATACCGGCCGTCGGTCTCGCTGGTCGAGGGGGTACGCGACCTGGCCGACCACCTCGGCGCGAATCCGGAGCTCCCCGGCAGCCCGACCATCTTCTCCCGCGGCCAGCACGGCGAATCCTGACCCGCCGCCCGCACGGGCCCCCTGTACGGGACCCACCACCCCGCCCCGGACGTCGTCGGCGTCCGGGGCGGCAGGCTACCCGTGCTCAGCCCTTGACCGATCCCGCGGTCAGCCCCTGGGCCAGGTAGCGCTGGAGGAACTGGTAGACCACGATCACCGGCAGCGAGGTCGCCAGCGCCCCGGCGGCGAACGGGCCGTAGTTCTGGTCCTGTCGGCCGGAGATGATCCCGTAGAGGCCGACCGCGACGGTCTTGGAGTCGTTCGACCCGCCGCTGACCACCGTGCGCCAGCCGATCCAGGAGACGGCCGCGGCCGTCGCCGAGGCCCTGTGGCGCCGACTGGAGGGGCACGGCGGCCAGGTCAGGGACTACCTGTTCAGCCCGGAGCTGGTCGCCCGCGGGTCCACCGGCCGGCTGTGGCACGGCTGACCCCACGCCGAGGGCCGGGACACCAGCGGTGTCCCGGCCCTCGCGCGTACCGCACCGTCAGGCGTTCGACACCGTCGCGTACTTCGGGGTGCCCTCGGCCATCTGCTGCAGGGCGTCCTTGCGGTCCCGCTTCGACAGCTTGTCGATGTAGAGGGTGCCGTACAGGTGGTCGGTCTCGTGCTGGAGGCAGCGGGAGAAGAAGCCGGTGCCCTCGACGCGGATCGGCTTGCCGTCCTTGTCGACGCCGGTGACCGCGGCGTAGTCCGGGCGGGCCAGCTCCGCGTAGGCGGTGGGGACGGAGAGGCAGCCCTCGTTGCCGTCGTCCAGGACGCGGCGGCGGTCGGCCGGGTACTCCTCCAGCACCGGGTTGATCACGTGGCCGATGTGGCGCACGCCCTCGTCGTCCGGGCAGTCGTAGACGAAGACCTTGAGGTCGACGCCGATCTGGTTGGCGGCGAGGCCGACGCCCTCGGCGGCGTACATCGACTGGAACATGTCGTCGATCAGTGCGGACAGCTCGCCGTCGAAGACGGTGACGTCCTTGACCTCGCGGTGCAGCACCGGGTTGCCGACGACGGTGATCGGGCGCGCGGTGCCCCTGCTGAGGTCGGGCTCCTCACCGATCACCTTCACGGGCGTCTCGGGCGCCTCCCCCTCCACGTCGTGCTCGTGCTCGTGCTGCTCGGCCTGCTCCGCCATGTCTTCCGCTTCCGTCGGTGTACGCGTTACCTCACCAGGGTACTCAGCACACTTCTTCGAGATCCCGGTACGCCCGGCTTCCCGGGGCGGCCGCGACCCAGCGGTCCAGCAGGGTGCGCACCAGGTGGGCCGGTGCGGCGATCCCGCACTCGCGCTCGACCAGCCAGGACATCCCGGCCGCGCCGCCCTGGCTGAGGTGGCTGAGGTGGCCGGGGTGGGCGGCGTCGCCGTCGTCGTGCGGGTCGTGGTGGGCGGCGACGCCGTCGTCGGAGGCCATCCGGCTCTCCGAGCAGGCGCGGCACAGCAGCCGCACCGAGGAGGTCCAGTCCTCGGCCGCGTAGCCGGCGTCGGCGACCAGCCGCTCCAGCGCGTCCCGGTCCCCGGCGGTGGCGGCCTGGAGCAGCACCACGTACGTCGGCACCGGGGAGGGCGCCCACAGCTCGATCTCGTCGAACACCGGGTAGGCGACGCCGTCGGTGACCCGCTCGCCGTGCGGGGCGCCGTCGTGCAGCACCACCTCGCCCCAGCGGCGGCCGGAGGAGGGCAGCGGGATGGACAGCACCTCGATCCGGGCCGGGTCCAGCCGGCGGCCCCAGACCACCTCGGACTCGCCGTCCGGGGAGAGCCGTACCGGGGTGGTGCCGAGGTCCAGGCTGACCGGGCCGTCCTGCTGCCCGCCGGGGCCGCCGGGGCCGCCGGGCAGCTTCAGCCCGTACGCCTGCCAGGCGCGGCGGGCCAGCGGCCAGTCCTGGAGGGCGGTGGCGGTGATGCCGAGGTTCCACCAGTCCGGGGCGCCGTGCTCGCGGTCCAGCAGGGCGACGGCGCGCAGCCCGGCCGAGCGGGCCTGCTCCCAGTCCCGGCGGAACTTGTGCAGCAGGGCGAGGTTGAACCAGGAGTCGGAGAGCCACGGCTCCAGGTCGGCGGCCATCACCAGCAGCGCGCCGGCGTCCTCGTAGCGGCCGTCGCCGATCAGCGTGAAGGCCCGGTCGGTCGTCTGCCGCCAGGTGGCGGACGGCCGGTGCCGTGCCCGGTGGAAGATCCTCACGTTCGTCCCTGCCGTCGTCGTCCGCTCAAGTCCCGTGCCACCGTGCCCGTACCGCCTCGGACGGTGTTCGGGGCCCGGTGCCCCGGGTCGGTGTTCCACGCTACGACCGCATCCAACCACGCCCGCCCCCGCCCGCGCTCCCCACCGCCGAGGTTGGGGTCCGCCCCTCCCCAGCCTGCCCGTCCGATCCCACCCGCTCAACCCCTGACGGCCGGAACCCGGTTTTCCCGGTCCCGCGACGGCGGCGCACGGCCCGTACCGTGCGAGCCCCGCGCGCCCGGGCCCGCCCCTCAGCGACGGGCCTGGCCGCCCACCCTGGCGAGGGCGTCCACCACGCGGGGGTCGTAGACCCGGCCGCGGCCCAGCCGCAGCACCTCCAGGGCCTCCAGCCGCCCGACGGCCTCGCCGACGCCCCGGCCGCGGGCCGACGTGAGCAGGTCGTCGTGGGCGTTGGCGACCCGGATGATCCGGGACGCGAGCGGCACCGGCCCCTCGCCGGGGGCGGGTCCGGTGTACGGGTCGGCCAGCCGGGCGACCTGCTCGGCGACCTGCCGGGGCACTCCGGTGCGGCTGATCACCTCGCTGCCGAGGCGGGCGATCCGCTGCTGCTCGGCGTACGGCAGCAGGGCGGTGGCGCCGTCCGGAACCGGTTCGACCAGGGAGAGCTGGCCGACGTCGTGCATCAGCGCGGCGTACTCCAACAGGGCGAGCTCGCGGGTACCCATGCCCAGCTCGCGGCCCAGCGCGCACGCCGTGTCCGCGACCCGGCGCGCGTGCCCGTGCGGGGTGTAGCCGGCCACCTCGGTGGCCCGGGCGAGGCTGGCGATGGTCTGCCCGGTGGTGGCCCGCACGGCGGCGGCGCGCCGGAAGGACACCTGGGCGAGCAGCAGCGGGGTGCAGAACAGCGGCAGCGCCCACAGCCCGACCTCGCCCGCCGCGAGGCTGACCAGCATCCCGGTGGCGACGATCGCCGAGCCGATGCCGAACAGCGAGCGCAGCTCGTCCTCCAGCGCCGCCGGGAACCGCAGCCCGCCGCCGGAGCGGCGCAGCAGCGCCGCCAGGGTCGCGTCGCAGAGCGCGGCCAGCGCGGCGACGGCGGTCAGGAACGCCCCGTACGCCGGGCCCTCGGGCGAGAAGCGGTCGACCGCGCCGCCGTTGTAGAGCGGCTGGAAGACGGCGGCCGCGAAGCCGACGGCGAGCAGCCGGCGGGCGGCGCCGTCGCGGCGGGCCGGGTCGGCCCAGGGCGGACGGCCGTGCGGACGGCCGGGGCCGCCCGGCAGGACGCGGCGCGGCAGGACGAGGCAGGCCAGCCAGCCCAGCAGCAGACCGGCCCCGGTCACCGCGACCACCTGGAGCGTCCCGTGCGCGGTCGGCACTCCGCGCAGCGGCCCGAGCAGCGCGTACGCCAGCGCGCCGGCCGCCCCGATGGGCGCCTGCTCCCGATCCCCCGGAAGGGTGATCCGGACGCACTCGCCGAGCGCGATCAGCGCGGTGAACGCCAGCACGACCCCGGGCTCCGCGACCCCGCGCACGGCGACGGCGCCCAGCGCGAGCGCCAGCAGCACGGCGGCCACCGCGTGCACCGCGCGCGCGGTGCGCCCGCAGGGCGTGCGGCCGAGGAGCACCCGCCGCAGCGCCCGGGGCCCGAACGCCCCCGCTCCGCACACCGCACGCCCGAACGCCCCCGCTCCGAGCACCGCACGCCCGGAAGCCGCGCGCCCGGGGGCCCTCACGGCTGCCCGGCCGCGGGGACGCTCCCGCCCTGGGGCGGCACCCGGCCCGGCGCCGCCCGGACCGGCTCGGGCACCCCGAGCGGGATGTCCGGCACCGCCTCGATGCCGTCCTCGGAGTGCACCACCGGCTGCCAGTCGTGCCCGGCCAGCGCGTCGATCAGCGCCCGCACCATCACCGGGTCGAACTGGCTGCCCGAGCAGCGCTCCAGCTCCGTGACCGCCTCGCCGACCGGGCGGCCGCGCCGGTAGGACCGGGTGGAGGTCATCGAGTCGAAGGCGTCGGCGACCGAGATGATCCGGGCGAACTCGGGGATCCGCTCGCCGGCCAGCCCGCTCGGGTAGCCCCGGCCGTCCATCCGCTCGTGGTGGTGCAGGATTCCGGCGTGCGCCTCGCCGAGGAAGTCGATCCCGCGCACCAGCTCGTACCCGTACACCGGGTGGATCTCCACCGCCCGGCGCTCCGCCTCGGTGAGGGGACCGTTTCTGCGCAGCAGTTCGGTGGCCACCCCGAGCTTGCCGACGTCGTGCAGGATGCCGGCGAAGCGCAGGGTGCGCAGCCGCTCGGCCTCCATGCCGAGCTGAGTGGCGATCAGCACCGAGGCCCGGCCGACCCGTTCGCTGTGGCCCCGGGTGTAGGAGTCCTTGATCTCCACGGCCTGCACCAGCGACTGAACGGTGGCCTGGTGCGCGTCGCGCTCGCGCTGGCCCTGGGCGAACACCCAGGCCGAGATGGACAGCGGCAGCAGGGCGAGCAGCGCCGCGAACGCGCCGTACGGGCCCTGCCAGAGCACCGCGACCATCAGCCCGCCGGCCGCGTGCACCAGCACCGGCAGCCCGCACACCGCGCGCGCCCCGCGCAGCAGCACCCCGGGGCGGCGCCCCTCGCCGAGCATCAGCATGACGCCCACCACCACCCCGTTGACCAGGCAGAACACCGCGACGGCGGCGAATCCCGGCAGCAGCGCGGCCGGGAAGCGGGAGCCGAGCAGCAGCTGCGGGCCGTGCAGCAGGTGGAAGGCGGCCGAGGAGGCGAAGGCGCACAGCGCGAGCTGGGAGCCGTTGAACAGCTGGCGCGGGCGGCAGCCGCGCCCGTTCGGGCCGCCGAGCAGCGCGGCCGGGGCGGCGACCAGGGCGGCGGCGGACGGCGGGAGCATCAGCACCCCGGCGAACAGCACCGGGAAGAAGGCGTTCACCCCGGGCCGGGCCGGCGTCCGCTCGGGCAGCGCGGGCCGGTGCAGCAGCCGGCGCACCAGCACCAGGCAGGGCGTGGGCAGGCCCTGGGCCAGGGACTCCCAGCAGCCGTGCAGGAAGGCCAGTAGCCCGACCTTGGGCCAGTCCACCGGAGCGCCCAGCCAGTGCGGCACCCCGGGGACGGCCGCGGCGGGCAGCAGCGGCACCAGGCAGCACAGCGCCGCCACCGGGACGGCCACCAGGTAGCGCGCCGCCCCTCGCGGCAGGGTCGATCCTCCACAGTCGGTAGCGATCTCGACCTCCCCGCCGTACGGACCCCGTCTTGCCTCAACGCGTCGGGCGGACCGACGGTGAGTGTCCGTCAGGAGAATAGGCCGCCGTCCGGACATGGGGACGCATGATGGCGCAACGGCGCAGTTGGCGCACCGCCAACTCACTCGAACGAGTGAGGGCGTGTGCGAGCGGAACGGGAGCGGCCCCGGGAGCACACACTCCCGGGGCCGCTGGTACTCCTTGCCCGACCTGCACGAACCGCCCACCCCGCCCTCACCGGCGGGCCGGCGGACCACCGCTCCCGGCGGTCGACCACCCGCCCGTCCGTCGCACAGACGTTCGCCGCGCGGGCGTTCGTCAGCGGGCCGTCACTCCGCCTGGGCGCCGGCCTCGACCGGCGCGCCGGGGCGCTCCGTGGACTCCCGCTCGGCCGCCCCACCCAGCCCGGGCGCCGGACGGGCCGACTCGGCGTGCACCTCGACGGTGGTCTCCACCGCGACCACCACCTGCTCGCCCGAGCGCTGCCCGGCCCGGATCGAGTCGATCCTGGCCAGCACCTTGCTGCGCAGGTCGGTCGGGGTGTCGTCGCACCCGCAGGAACGCTTGATCAGCGCCTTGATCGCCTGCTCCAGCCCATACTGCTTCAGGCAGGGCGAGCACTCCTCGAAGTGGACGCGCAACTTCGCGCAGTCGCCCTCGGGCATCTCGTTGTCGAGGAATTCATAGAGGTGGTCGAGGACCTCGCCACACTCGGTTTCGTGCGGATCGCCGCAGCTCATGAGCCCGAGCCCTTCGCTTCCTGCCCTGCCCCGCTGCCGGCCGGGACCAGCCCGCGCTCACGGGCGTAATCCTCCAGCATGCCGCGCAGCTGACGACGGCCGCGGTGCAGCCGGGACATCACCGTACCGATGGGAGTACCCATGATGTCCGCGATCTCCTTGTACGCAAAGCCTTCTACGTCCGCGAGATAGACGGCGATCCGGAATTCCTCCGGGATGGCCTGGAGCGCGTCCTTCACATCACTGTCGGGAAGGTGGTCGAGCGCCTGGGTCTCGGCCGAGCGCAGACCGGTCGACATGTGCGACTCGGCCCGGGCCAGCTGCCAGTCCTCGATCTCCTCCGCCGCGGTGCGCTGGGGCTCCCGCTGCTTCTTGCGGTACGAGTTGATGAACGTGTTGGTGAGGATGCGGTACAGCCAGGCCTTGAGGTTCGTGCCCTCGCGGAACTGGTGGAAGGACGCGTACGCCTTGGCGAACGCCTCCTGGAGCAGGTCCTCCGCGTCGGCCGGGTTGCGCGTCATGCGCAGCGCCGCCGAGTACATCGGATCCAGGTAGCCCAGGGCGTCGCGCTCGAAGCGCTCCCGCCGGGCCTCCTCGCTCTCCGCCGCCGACACCCGGTAGGTGTCCTCACCGATCGCCTCGGCCAGCTCCTCACCGGTGAGCGCCTCGCCCGCGGGCAGGGCGTCGCCCGGGCCACGGCCCGGATCGGCCTCGTGCTCGGTCCCGACGACCGGACCCACCTCCTCGGCATGACGGGCGCGGCCCACGGCGGGCCGCCCAGAAATGGAGGATATCGGGCTGACGGGCTTCTCGCCCGCGTCGAGCCACTCCGACCACGAGGGGGCGAACGCCGTGGTGGCCTCGCGCTCCTCAGGCCGCTCGGGGCACGCGATCGAACCCATCTGCCCTGCCTCTCACACCGGTGACTCGTGCTGACGGACACGACAACCACACCGGCCCCGGCCGCATTCCCGCCCCCGGGCACCATTCGCTCGCACGAGTGATCGAGCGGAAACTCCCCGCTCACGGCCTCACAGCAGCCGCAGCACCCAGTCCCCCACCGACGAACAGATCAGGTCCAGCACCTCGTCCTGCCCCACCGGCGCCCGCTTGGGCACCTCGAAGCCGTGGCTGCCGTACGGCACCGCCACCAGTTCGTGCCCCGCCGGGAGCTCCGGGAACTCCGCCGGCCCGCCGAACGGGTCCGCCGCGCTCTGCACCACCAGCGTCGGCAGAGCGGACTCCAGCAGCTCCCCGGCCCGGCTCTTCTCCGGCTTGCCCGGAGGGTGCAGCGGGAACGCCAGGGCCACCACCCCGACCGCCCCGGTCGCCGCGCCCGTGCGGCAGGCCACCCGCGCCCCGGCGCTGCGACCGCCCACCACCAGCGGCAGGCCCTGCCCGGCCAGCCGCTCCGCCACCGGCCGCCAGCCGAGGTCCAGTGTCCTCGGCGCCGGGCCGAGCCTGCGGCCCGCCACCCGCCAGGGCTGCTCGACCAGCGCCACGGTGATCCCCCGGGCCGGCAGCTTCCCGGCCAGCGCCACCAGGTCCCGGGCCTCGATCCCGCCGCCCGCGCCGTGGCCGAGCGCCAGCACGACCACGGGCCGCTCGGCGCGGTGGTGGGTGATCCGGGCCTCCCCGGCCTCGGTGGGGACCAGTTCGGTGGTGCTCATCGCGGTGACTCCAGGAAGGTTCAGAACAGGGTGCTCTCGTACTCGACCTCGGTCCACGGCTCCTTGAGCTCCGGACCGTTGTTGCGGATGCTGCCGACCGCCGGCGACACCGGAGTGGCCAGCAGCGCACCCGGCGGCGGGGGCACCAGCAGCCGGCGCAGCCCGTCCGGGTCGGTCAGCCGCGGGTCCAGCCACGCGTCCCAGTCCCCCGGGTCCAGGAACAGCGGCATCCGCTCGTGGATCGGCGCCAGCGACTCCTCGGCGTCCGTGGTGACGATCGTGAACGTCACCAGCCAGGCCTCCGGGTGCCCGGGCGGCACCGCCCGGTTGCGCCAGAACTCGTACAGCCCGGCCAGCGCCAGCGGGGTGCCGTCGGCCCGGGAGACGAAGTACGGCTTCTTGCGGGCCTTTCCGCGCTCCCCCGGCACCGTCTGCCACTCGTAGTAGCCGTCCACCGGCAGGATGCACCGGCGCGCGGCGAAGGCCTGCCGGTACGAGGGCTTCTCGTGCACCGTGTCCGACCGGGCGTTGATCATCTTCACCGCCGTCTCGGCGGAGTTCGACCACTGCGGCACCAGCCCCCAGCGCAGCACCCGCAGCTGCCGCACCGGCCGCGGCCGCTCCCCGCCCAGCCGCTCCAGCACCACGAAGGCGCTGTTGGTCGGCGCGACGTTCCAGTTCGGGTCCAGGGTCTCCGCGGGATCCCAGTGCTCGACGTCGAACAGCTCGACGACGTCCTCGGGCTTGCTGCTGGCTGCGAACCGACCGCACATGCGGGCCAGCTTGCCATGCCACCGGTTCTCACGACGTGTTCATCCCCGGACCAGAACCACCCGCCGCCTCCCGCCCGTCCCCGCATGGGAGGCTGCCCCGAACGGCCCAACGCGACGGCCCAGTGCGGCGGACGGAGGCGGAGACACCGATGAACGCGAACGACCTGACCCTCGGCGACCTGTGGAACCAGGTGACCGGCACCCAGGCCGCCCCACCCGGCTGGCTGGTCCTGGCCACCGGCGCCGCCGCCCTGCTCACCGTCCTGGCCCGCCCGCTCTGGCACGTCGCCCGCAACGCCGTGACCATCGCCCACGAGGGCGGCCACGGCCTGATCGCCGTGGTCACCCGCCGCAAGCTGGCCGGCATCCGGCTGCACTCGGACACCTCCGGGCTCACCCTCTCCTACGGCCGCCCCACCGGCCCCGGCATGGTCCTCACCGCCGCCGCCGGCTACACCGCCCCCGCGCTGCTCGGCCTCGGCTGCGCCGCCCTGCTCGCCGCCGACCGGATCACCCTGCTGCTCTGGCTGGCGATCGTGCTGCTGCTCGCCCTGCTGCTGCGCATCCGCAACGCCTTCGGCTTCCTCAGCGTGCTGGTCGCCGGCGGCGCCTTCTTCCTGGTCTCGTGGTTCGGCAGCGCCGAGGTCCAGGCCGGCTTCGCCTACCTCGGCTGCTGGTTCCTGCTCTTCGGCGCCGTCCGCCCCGTCCTGGAGCTCCAGCACCAGCGCCGGATCGGCTGGGCCCGCGACTCCGACGCCGACCAGCTCGCCCGGCTCACCCACGTCCCCGCCCTCGCCTGGGTCGCCGTCTTCCTGCTCGTCGCCCTCGCCTGCCTCGGCCTCGGCGCCGCCTGGCTGCTCCAGCCGCTGCGGTAGCCGGCCGGGAGCGTCCCGCCGCCCGACCGACGAGGGGGCTTCCGCCGCGGCCCCTAGACTTGCCCCATGACCGAGACCCTGTGGCCCGCCCCCGTCGCGACCAGCCCCGTCGACGCCACCGTCACCATCCCCGGCTCCAAGTCGGTCACCAACCGGGCCCTGGTGCTGGCGGCGCTCGCCGACGGGCCGGGCTGGGTGCGGCGCCCGCTGCGCAGCCGCGACTCCCAGCTGATGGCCGACGGCCTGCGCGCCCTCGGGGTCACCATCGAGGAGAAGGTCAACAACGACTCCGGCGGCACCGGCGGCGGCGAGGCCTGGCGGGTCATCCCCGCCCCCGCGCTGCTCGGCCCCGCCTCCGTCGACGTCGGCAACGCCGGCACGGTGATGCGCTTCCTGCCGCCGCTCGCCGTCCTCGCCGACGGCCCCGTGCACTTCGACGGCGACCCGCGCTGCTACGAGCGCCCCCAGCACGGTGTGATCAACGCCCTGCGCGCGCTCGGCGCCCGGATCGAGGACGGCGGCCGGGGCGCCTTCCCGCTCACCGTGCACGGCACCGGCTCGCTGGACGGCGGCCCGGTCGAGCTGGACGCCTCCTCCTCGTCCCAGTTCGTCTCCGCCCTGCTGCTCTCCGGGGCCCGCTACAACCACGGCATCGAGGTCCGCCACGTCGGCGGCCCGGTCCCGTCGCTGCCGCACATCCGGATGACCGTGGAGATGCTGCGGCTGGCCGGCGCCCAGGTCGACGCCCCCGAGGACGGCGGCGAGAAGGATGTCTGGCGGGTCACCCCCGGCGCCCTGCTCGGCCGCGACCTGGTGGTCGAGCCGGACCTCTCCAACGCCGCGCCGTTCTTCGCCGCCGCCCTGGTCACCGGCGGCCGGGTCACCGTGCGGGACTGGCCCAGGCACACCACCCAGCCCGGGGACCAGCTGCGCGAGATCTACACCCGGATGGGCGGCGCCTGCGAGTTCACCGACGAGGGCCTGCAGTTCACCGGCACCGGCCGGATCCACGGCATCGAGGCCGACCTGCACGACGTCGGCGAGCTCACCCCGGTGATCGCCGCCGTCGCCGCGCTGGCCGACTCCGAGTCCCACCTGTACGGCATCGCCCACCTGCGCCTGCACGAGACCGACCGGCTCGCCGCGCTCGCCAAGGAGATCAACGACCTGGGCGGCGACGTCACCGAGACCGAGGACGGCCTGCGGATCCGCCCGCGCCCGCTGCACAGCGGCATCTTCCACACCTACGAGGACCACCGCCTCGCCACCGCCGCCGCCGTGCTCGGCCTCGCCGTGCCCGGCGTCGAGGTCGAGAACGTCGCCACCACCGCCAAGACCCTGCCCGACTTCCCCGGGATGTGGTCCGAGCTGCTCGGCGGCGAAGCGGCGGCGGGCGCCTGAGCGGAGACTGAGCACATGCGCCGCTACGGCAAGGACGCCGACGAGGACGACATCCGCAACCGCCCCGCCCGCCGGGGCTCCCGGCCGCGGACCCGGATCCGGCCCAAGCACGAGGACGCCGCCGAGGCGATGGTGCTGACCATCGACCGCGGCCGGATCACCTGCCTGGTCGACCCGGGAACGAAGCAGGAACGCGAGGTCGTCGCCATGAAGGCCCGCGAGCTGGGCCGCAAGGGCGTCGTCGTCGGCGACGTGGTCAACCTGGTCGGCGACCTCACCGGGGACGCCGACACCCTCGCCCGGATCGTCCGGGTCGAGGAGCGCACCTCGGTGCTGCGGCGCACCGCGGACGACGACGACCCGTACGAGCGGATCGTGGTCGCCAACGCCGAGCAGCTGGCCATCGTCACCGCCCTGGCCGATCCGGAGCCGCGCCCCCGGCTGATCGACCGCTGCCTGGTGGCGGCGTACGACGCGGGCATGGAGCCGCTGCTGGTGCTCACCAAGTCGGACCTCGCCCCGGCCTCGACGCTGCTGGAGACCTACGCGCCGCTGGGCATCGAGTACGTGGTCACCCGCCGCGACGAGCTGGAGACCACCGGCGCCGAGGCCGTCCGGGAGCACCTGCGCGGCCTGTCCACGGTCTTCATCGGCCACTCCGGCGTCGGCAAGACCACCCTGGTCAACGCGCTCGTCCCGGACCGCCGGCGACAGACCGGGCACGTCAACGCCGTGACCGGCCGCGGCCGGCACACCACCGTCTCCGCGCTGGCGCTGCGCTTGCCCCCGCCGCCCGGCGCCAAGCCCGGCTCGAAGAAGGCGCTGAACCCCGGCTGGGTGATCGACACCCCCGGCTTCCGCTCGTTCGGCCTCTCGCACATCGATCCGTCCCGGGTCATCCTCGCCTTCCCCGACCTGGAGGCCGGCACCGTCGACTGCCCGCGCGCGTGCAGCCACGACGAGCCGGACTGCGCGCTGGACGCCTGGGTCGCCGAGGGCCACGCCGAGGCGGCCCGGCTCTACTCGCTGCGCCGTCTGCTGGCCAGCAAGGACGGCGAGGCCGACTGAGTCCGGCCGTCCGCGGCCCGTCGGCGGGGTTGGTGGCCCGTTCGAGGTGTCGGAGCGGGCCCACCTGGCGATCATAGGAAAGTCGGGCCGTATGCGGTCCGCCCGTCGATCGACAGGGAGGGCACGCGATGGCATGGGCCCTGGTGGTCCTGGCCGGCCTGCTGGAGACCGGCTTCGCGATCAACCTCAAGCTCAGCGAGGGCTTCACCAAGCTCTGGCCCACCATCAGCTTCTGCGTGTTCGCCCTCGGCAGCTTCGGCCTGCTCACCCTCTCGCTGAAGACCCTTCCGGTCGGCCCCGCCTACGCGGTGTGGACGGGCATCGGCGCGGCCGGCACCGCGATCTACGGCATGCTCTTCCTCGGCGAGAGCTCCTCGGTGCTCAAGCTGGTCTCGATCTCGCTGGTGATCGCCGGTGTCATCGGCCTCCAACTCAGCGGCACGACCCACTGAGCGGCCCGGCACGCGGAGCGGCCGCCCGGCACGCGGAGCGACGAGCGGAGCCGACACGGCGCGCCGGACGGCCGCGCGCGCCCGCACCCGCTCCGGGCCGCTCCGCGAGCCCGGCTGTGCCGATCCGGGGAGGCTCGCTAGGGTTTCGGGCATGGCCGATTACCACGACGACCTCCGACTCGCCCATGTCCTCGCCGACTCGGCCGACTCGGTCACCCTGGATCGCTTCCGCGCCCTCGACCTGAAGATCGAGACCAAGCCCGACCTCACCCCGGTGAGCGACGCCGACAAGGCCGCCGAGGAGCTCGTGCGCAGCGTGCTCCAGCGCGCCCGTCCGCGCGACGCCGTCCTCGGCGAGGAGTTCGGTCTCCAGGGCTCGGGCCCGCGCCGCTGGGTGATCGACCCGATCGACGGCACCAAGAACTACATCCGCGGCGTCCCGGTCTGGGCCACCCTGATCGCCCTGCTGGAGGACGGCCCGGACGGCGTCGAGCGCCCGGTGGTCGGCATCGTCTCCGCCCCCGCGCTGCAGCGCCGCTGGTGGGCGGCCAAGGGCCTGGGCGCGTTCGGCGGCCGCAGCCTGACCAAGGCCTCCCGGCTGCAGGTCTCCGGTGTCTCCCGGATCGAGGACGCGTCCTTCTCCTACTCCTCGCTCAGCGGCTGGGAGGAGCGCGGCCGCCTCGACCCGTTCCTGGACCTCACCCGCGCCTGCTGGCGCACCCGCGCGTACGGTGACTTCTGGTCCTACATGATGGTCGCCGAGGGCGCCGTCGACATCGCCGCCGAGCCCGAGCTGTCGCTGTGGGACATGGCGGCCAACTGCATCATCGTCGAGGAGGCCGGCGGCCGCTTCACCGGCCTGGACGGCGTCCCCGGCCCCGGCGGCGCCGACGCCGTCGCCTCCAACGGCCTGCTGCACGAGGAGGCCCTGCGCCGGCTCTCCGTCTGACCCGGCCGGCCCGAGCGTGGTCGCGGCCCCCCGACCAGTGGAAGCTGGTCGGTGGGCCGCCGCCGTTCCCGGTCCGGTGACTACCGCTTGCGCAGCTCCCGGACCGCCGCGTCCAGCCGCTGCCCGAAGTCGGCGTCGGCCTTGCGGAAGTTGTCGACCGCCCGCTCCACGATGTCCTCGCGGTCGGCGGAGACCTTGGCGATGAAGCCCGCCAGGTTGCCGATCAGGCGCTGCTTCTCCTCCTCGGAGAACAGCCGGTACAGGTCGCCGGCCTGCACGAAGTCGTCGTCCTCGGCGTGCGAGGGCGCGGCGTGGGTGCCGGTGGGGCCGTCGACGGCGGTCGCGGCCCACAGCGGACGGCCGGTCTGCACCGGGCCGCCGAAGCTGTTCGGCTCGTAGTTCTTCTGCCGGCCGTGGCAGCCGTCGTACAGGTGGCCGTCGCGGCTGTTGGTGCGGGCCTCGGTGGCGTGCGGACGGTTCACCGGCAGGTGGTCGGCGTTGATGCCGACCCGGTAGCGGTGGGCGTCGGCGTACGCGAACAGGCGGCCCTGGAGCATCTTGTCCGGGGACGGGCCGATGCCGGGCACGAAGTGCGCCGGGGAGAACACCGACTGCTCGACCTCGGCGAAGACGTTGTCGGGGTTGCGGTTGAGCTCCAGCTTCCCGATCTCGATCGGCGGGTAGTCGGCGTGCGGCCAGACCTTGGTGAGGTCGAAGGGGTTGAAGCGGTAGTTCGCCGCGTCGGCCGCCGGCATGATCTGGACCTGCACCGTCCAGCTGGGGAACTCGCCGCGCTCGATCGACTCGCGCAGGTCGCGCTGGTGGCTGTCCGGGTCCTCGCCGGCGAGGGTGTTGGCCTCCGCCTGGGCGAGGTTGCGGATGCCCTGGTCGGTCTTGAAGTGGTACTTGACCCAGAAGTGCTCGCCGGCCTCGTTCTGCCACTGGTAGGTGTGCGAGCCGTAGCCGTTCATGTGCCGGTACGAGGCGGGGATGCCGCGGTCGCCGAACAGCCAGGTCACCTGGTGGGTGGCCTCGGGCGACAGGCCCCAGAAGTCCCAGACGTTGTCCGCCTCCTGGGAGCCGGTGTACGGGTCGCGCTTCTGGGTGTGGATGAAGTCGGGGAACTTGATGGCGTCCTTGATGAAGAACACCGGGGTGTTGTTGCCGACGAGGTCGTAGTTGCCCTCCTCGGTGTAGAACTTCAGCGCGAAGCCGCGCGGGTCGCGCACCGCGTCGGCCGCGCCGAGGTTGCCCGCCACCGTGGAGAAGCGCAGGAACGTCTCGGTCTGCTTGCCGACCTCGGAGAGGAACGCCGCCCGGGTCCAGGACGTCACGTCGGCGGTCACGGTGAAGGTGCCGTACGCGCCGGCGCCGCGGGCGTGCACCACGCGCTCCGGGATCCGCTCGCGGTTGAAGTGCGCGAGCTTCTCGAACAGCAGCTGGTCCTGGATGAGCGCCGGGCCCCCGACGCCCGCCGTCTCGGTGTTCTGGTTGTCGGCGACGGGGGCACCCGCCTCCGTGGTCAGGGTCGGGCGCTGCTCGTCCTGGATCGTCATGGGAGTGCCTCCGCGGTGTCCGGTCGTGATGACACGATCCTAACTTGGACTTTGTCCAAGTCAATACTGGAACCAATCTCGGAGCTTGACCTACTCTGGATGGCATGAGCGACCTGCTGGAGAGACTGCGCGCACGGGGCTGGCGGCTGACCTCGCAACGCCGGGTCGTGGCCGAGGTCCTGGACGGCGACCACGTGCACCTCACCGCCGACGAGGTGCACGCCCGCGCGGCGGCCCGGCTGCCGGAGATCAGCCGCGCCACCGTCTACAACACGCTCGGCGAGCTCGTCACCCTCGGCGAGGTCCTGGAGGTCGCCACCGACGGCCGCGCCAAGCGCTACGACCCCAACGCGCACCGCACCCACCAGCACCTGATCTGCTCGGGCTGCGGCGCGATCCGCGACGTCCACCCGCAGGGCGACCCGCTCGCCGCCCTCCCCGCCGCCGAGCGCTTCGGCTTCGCCGTCACCGCCGCCGAGGTCACCTACCGCGGCCTGTGCCCGAACTGCCGCCCCTGATCAAGTAGTTGCACTGATCAGGGCGTTGCACTGATCAGGGCGTTGCACCGATCGGCGGGACAAGCGGATCGCGGGGCCGCTCGAATCGGGGGTTACGCGCTCAACTCGGCGTTCAGCGCGCCCAGCAGCCGCCCGGCCCGTTCGGCCACCTCGGCCGGCCCGGAGCCGATCGCCCGCCGGCACCAGTTCTCCGCCTGCATCGGCTCCCCGCGGCGCAGTGCCAGCAGCGCCAGCCGCAGCGCCGCCCGGCCGTGCCCGGCGTCGGCGGCCCGGGTGTACCAGAGCATCGCCTCGGCCTCGCTGTCCTGCCGGGCCAGCAGCAGCCCCAGGTTGAACGCGGCGCTGCGGCTGCCCGCCTCGGCGGCCCGCCGGTACCAGCTCTCCGCGATCTCCAGCGCCCCGCGCTCGGCCGCCCGCACGCCCATCCGCACCTGCGCCCGGCGGTGCCCGGCGTCGGCGGCCAGCGCGTACCAGTGCTCGGCCTCGGCGTCCGCGTCCCCGCGCCGGTCCAGCAGCGAGGCCAGCCGGAACGCGCCCTCGGCCGAGCCTCCGGCCGCCGCCTGCCGGTAGCGCTGCAGCGCCCCGGCCAGGTTGCCGCGCTGCTCCTGGACGACCGCGAGCTGCAGGGCCGCCTCGCCGTGCCCCTCGGCCGCGGCGCGCGCGTACCACTCCTGGGCCTGCTGCTGCTCGCCGCGCCCGGCGTGCAGCACGCCGAGGTTGAACGCGCCGTCCACGCTGCCGGCCTCGGCCGCCTTGGAGAACCAGGGCTGGGCGCCGGACTCGTCGCCGCGCTGCAGCAGCACCACGGCCAGCGCGTTGCAGGCCTCCCGGTGCCCGGCGTACGCGGCCCGGCGGTACCACTGCTCGGCCTGCTGCTCGCGGCCGGTGCCGGCGCAGAGCAGGCCCAGGTTGAAGGCGCCGTTCTGGTCTCCCGCGTCGAGTGCGGCGCGGTACCAGCGCTCGGCCGCGGCGGCCTCGCCGCGGCTCGCGTGCAGCGCGCCCAGGGCGTTGGCGGCGTTGCCGTCCCCGGCCTCGGCGGCCTCCTGCCACCACTCGGCGGCGGCCGCCACGTCCCCGGAGTCGCGCAGCAGGAAGCCCAGCGCGCAGGCCGCGCGCGGCTCCCCGTTCTGCGCGGCCTGCCGGTACCAGCGGGCCGCCTCCTCCAGCAGCGACCGGTCGGTGCGGGCGCGCTCCTCCAGCAGCACGCCCAGGCGCAGCGCGGCGCGGGCGTGGCTGCGGGCGGCGGCGGTGCGGTACCAGGTCTCGGCGGTCTCCTTGTCCCCGGCGGCCTCGCGCATCCGGGCCAGCCGGTAGGAGGCCTCCCGGTGCCCGGCGTCGGCGGAGACCTTGAACCAGCGCTCGGCGCGCACGTCCCGCCGGTGCTCCATCAGGTCGCCCAGGGCGTACGCGCCCAGCGGGTGGCCGTGGTCGGCGGCGAAGTGCAGCCAGTACTCGGCGGCCTCCTCCTCGCCCTGGTCGCGCAGTTGCAGCCCGAGCGCGTGCGCGGCCGGCGCGCTGCCGGCCACGGCGGCCTGGCGCCACCACTGGCCGGCCTCGGCGCGGTGGCCCTGCTGGTGCAGCAGCACGCCGAGGTTGTTGGCGGCGGCGCGCACCCCGGCGGCCGCGGCGGCACGCAGGTAGGACTCGGCGTCCTCCAGTTCGCCGCGGCGCAGCAGCAGGGTGCCGAGCCGGCAGGCGGCGTCCGGGTCGCCGCCGTCGGCGGCCTGCCGGTGGCGGGCCTCCAGCGCGGCGGACTCGCGGGCGGCGAGGGCGGTCTCGAAGCTGGTCGAGTCGAGGCCGGCCGGGTCGAGCGCGGCGCCGGCGGCCGGCTCCCCGCCGGGCTGTTCGCCGTACGCGCCGACGGCGGCGGCGAACTGACGGGTCGACACGTGGACCAGGCTGTCGGGCCCGTAGCCGGTGGCCGGGGAACGCTCGGACAGTCCGCTGGTGCGCTGGGCGGGCAGGGCTCCGGGGTGGGCGGCGGTGCTCTCGGGGCTCTCCGCCCAGGCGTCGGTGTCCGCCTCGACGGCCGCCGCGGACTTGGCGCCTGACTTGCCGATCAGCCTCATGCCGACTCCCGCTCCCCCAGAGTGTCGCGGCATCGTGCCCCGGCGTGCGACCGGGAGGACTCCCGGGGGAGGCGCCGGACCCGACGGCCGGTCAGCGGCCGTGCACCGTCCCCCATGTGTCCCATCGTCGCATCACCCAGTACCCGCGTACACCTGCCCCGGCCGAATTCCGGCGGGGCTGACCCGAAGCCGACGAAATTGCTTCGGCGCTTTGTCGATTTCCCGACACTCCAACCCCACAAACCCCGCTGCCGTCGTCCTTGGCGACGGTCGATACTACCGGAGCGGTTCCCGCCGCTTCCGGGCGAGAACGGAGCGGGAAACACCAGAGGCCCGGAGGAAGAATCCTCCGGGCCTCTGGCCTTTGTAGCGGGGACAGGATTTGAACCTGCGACCTCTGGGTTATGAGCCCAGCGAGCTACCGAGCTGCTCCACCCCGCGTCGGTGGTTGAACCATAGCACGGTCGCGGGGTGGAACGGAAAACGGTTGCCGCAGCTCAGTGGGCTACGGCTGCGGGCTGGGCGATCCGCCGCCCGTGGCACCCGGGGCGGGAGTGCCGCCCGGGGCGGGCGCCGGGCTGCCGCCGCGGGCCGCCTCGGCGGCCTTCAGCGCGTCGCCGAGCGCCTTCTGGGCGTTGCCGTAGGCCACCCAGTCGCCGTTCTTGAACGCGGTCTGGCTGTCGTTGTACGCCTTCTCCGCGTCCGAGAGCGCCTTCTGGAGCTCCGGCGAGATCGTCCCGCCCGGCGCCGGCGCGGTGGGCGTCGTCGGGTTGGTCGGGGTCGTCCCGGTGCCCGGGTTGGCCGGCACGGTCGGGGTGGTCGCCGGGGGCGTCCCGCCGAACACCTTCTTCAGCGCGGCCTCCAGGGTGTCCTCGAACGCCACGTTGTCGTCCCCGTACACCGCCAGGACCTTCTGCATCGTCGGGTACTTGGCGCCGCGTCCGCGCACGTACACCGGCTCGATGTTGAGCAGTCCGCCGCCGACCGGCAGGGTCAGCAGGTTGCCGTACTCCAGCTCGGCGTCCCCGCCGCTCTTCAGCGCGAAGATCTGGTTGGCCACCTCCTGGCGGGAGTTGAACTTCGACTGCACCAGGCCGGGGCCCGGGGCGCCGCTCTCGCCCGTCATCTTCAGGATGCGGATCTTCCCGTAGTCGTCCCCCGGGTCCGCGTTGACGGCCATGAAGGCCGCCAGGTTGGGCCGCTGGTTGGGCACGAAGGTGCTGGTGAGCGAGAAGCTCGCGGTGTTGGTGTCCGGCATCCGCACCGTCACGTAGTACGGCGGCTGGACCTGCTTGGTGTCGCTGGTCGGGTCCACCGGGACCTGCCAGATGTCACTGCCGTTGAAGAAGGAGTTGGCGTCGGTGACGTGGTACTGGCCGAGCAGGTCGCGCTGCACCTTGAACATGTCCTGCGGGTAGCGCAGGTGCGGCAGCAGGCCCTGCGGGATGTCCGCCTTGGGCTCGACGGTGCCGGGGAAGGCCTTCGTCCAGGTCTTCAGGACCGGGTCCTTGTCGTCCCACTGGTAGAGCTTCACCTCGCCGGTGTAGGCGTCCACCGTGGCCTTGACCGAGTTGCGGATGTAGTTGACCTGGTTGGCGACGGTCAGCAGCTCACCGCGCTGGTTGGTCAGCGAGTCCTTGGTGGCGGCGCCCAGCGTCGTCTTCGAGGAGAACGGGAAGCCGTCCGAGGTGGTGTAGCCGTCCAGCACCCAGAGCACCCGGCCGTCCTGCACCACCGGGTACGGGTCGGCGTCGATCGACAGCCACGGCGCGACCTTCTCCACCCGCTCCTTGGGCGTCCGGTTGTAGAGCACCTTGGCACCGTCGGTGATCGCCCCCGCGTAGAGGATCTGCGGCTCGCTGAAGCGCACCGCGTACGCGGCCCGGGTCAGCGGGTTGTCCAGCGAGACCCCGCTGCCGCCGGAGTAGGTGTACTCGGCGTTCTGGCCGGTCTTGGGATCGGTGTAGTCGATCTCCTTGTTGGCGCCGCCGACGATCGAGTAGGTGGTGGTCTTCTCGCCGTAGTAGATCCGCTGCTGGTAGTCGCCCAGCGTGCCGGTGGCCGGCAGGCCCGACTCGGTGAACACCGGCTGGCCCTTGTCGTCGACCTGGTTGCCCTTGGCGGCCACCGCGCCGTAGCCGTGGGTGTACTTGAAGTGGTCGTTGATCCAGTTGCGCTGCACGCCGTTGAGGTCGAGCTCGCGCAGGCCGATCACGCTGTCCTGCTTGCCCTGCCCGGTGCCGTAGCGGTCCACGTCCAGCGTGTTCGGGAAGGCGTAGTAGTTGCGCTGCTGCTCCAGCGACTGGAACGTCGGCGAGACCACGTTCGGGTCCAGCAGCCGGATGTCCGCGACGGTCTGCGCGTCCGGCTTGAGCGCGTCGGCGTTGGTGGTGCCCTGCGGGGTGTACTGGGTGGTCTGCGCGTCCGCGATCCCGTACGCCTGGCGGGTGGCGTCGATGTTCTTCTGGATGTACGGCGTCTCCTTGGCCTGCTCGTTCGGCTTGACCTGGAACTGCTGCACGATCGCCGGGTACAGCCCGCCGATCAGCACCGCCGACAGCACCATCAGCCCCAGGCCGATCAGGGCCGGGGCCCAGGTGCGGCGGATGGGGGTCAGGAAGAACAGCACCGCGCAGATGATCGCGACGAAGAACAGGATGGTCTTGGCCGGCAGGAACGCGTTGGCGTCCACGTAGCGCAGGCCGGTCCAGCCCGAGACGCCCTTGTACGAGCCGGTCTTCACCGCCAGCGCGTACCGGTCCAGCCAGTACGCGACGGCCTTCAGCAGCACGAACACGCCCAGCAGCACCGCCAGGTGCCCCTGCGCGCCCACACTCGCCCGGCGGCCCGGGCCCTGCAGCCGCAGCCCGCCGTACAGGTAGTGCACCAGCGCCGAGGTCAGCAGCGAGACGATCACCGCGCTGAACGCGAAGCCCAGCACGAACTCGTAGAACGGCAGGTCGAAGGCGTAGAACGAGACGTCCATGCCGAACTGCGAGTCCTTCTCACCGAAGGAGGTCGAGTTCGTCCACATCAGCCAGGTCCGCCACTGCCCGGAGGCGGCGGCGCCGGCCACCAGGCCGATCACCAGCGAGATGCCGATCAGCGCCCAGCGCTTGAACGGCGCCAGGCCGGCCCGGTAGCGGTCCAGGCTCTGCTGCTCCACCGACATCGCCGACAGCGGCGGCCGCAGCCGGTGCGCCAGCCAGATGTTGAAGCCGACGATCGCCGCCATCAGCAGCCCGAACACCGCGAACAGGCCGATCTTCGTCCACAGCTGGGTGGTGAACACCGAGGAGAAGTGGACCGACTTGAACCACAGCCAGTCCGTCCAGAAGCCCGCGAACATGACGAACAGCAGGAAGAGCACCGCGAGCACGCCCAGGGTCAGCAGGGCCACCCGCGCTCGCCGGGAGGGCGGGCCTACCCTGCGCCGGAAACCCGGCTCTGAGCGTTCGGGCATCTGGAAGACCACGGTGGCACCTCGGCTGTGTCGTCTGAATGGGTCGGTCGTCAGAGAAACTTAACCAGGCTTTGGTCGAGTTCCCACCGTTAGCAGACGGTTACGACGCCGGTCCGCCCCCGGCCGTCCCTTCCGTGGTTCCCGCGGCCCTCCGGGCGGCCCCGCGGCGGTCGTCGCGGCGCCCCTGCCGACGGCTCCCGCGGCGCCCCTGCCGACGGCTCCCGCGGCGGACCGCCCGGCGAGCGGGCCCCGCCCGGCGTGTGAGGATTGAGGCATGTCCGACGCGTCTGATCTGAACAACTCCCCCGACGACGTCTCCAAGCTCCCGGCCGCCACCCCGCTGACCCGGGCCGCGCTGGAGATCGACGAGTACGCATCCACCCTCGGCTGGGACCTCCCGGCCCGGCTGTTCGCCCTGGTGGACAGCGCCGCCCTGCGCAAGGCCAACCCGAAGATCGCCAAGCAGCTCGGCCTCGCCGAGGGCGACGAGGCCGGCCTGACCCCGATCGAGCAGGACGAGCTGCCGGCCGGCATGGAGCTCGACAAGTTCCTCGGCACCATCGCCTGGCCCGACTCGGTGGCCGGCTGCGCCCTGGTCGTCGAGCGCATGATGCTGCCCCCGGGCGCCGAGCAGTCCCGCCCGCGGGGCGCCAGCGACGCCCAGCTCGCCGAGTGGGTGGCCAACCACCCCAAGCGCGAGGAGGTGCGGATCACCGCCGCGGTGCTGCGCGGCGGCAAGAAGGAGATCGCCCTGCGGCTGCGTTCCAAGGACGTCGCCCGCGAGGTGCTGACCGGCCCCGACCTGGTGCCGGGCCTGACCGAGGCACTGCTGGCGACCTTCGCCTGACGCCTTCCCCGCCGGCTCTCCCGGCGGCCGCCCGGCGCCCGCCGGGCGGTCGGCCGGGCCTGTCAGCCGGCGGAGCAGGACGGCAGCGCGGAGGTCTGCCCGGAGCGGACCTGCTCCAGCGACTTCAGCGCGCCGTCCAGCGTGTCCGCCTTGATCAGGGTCAGCCCGGACGGCACGTTCTTGGTCGCCTCGGCGCAGTTCGAGGACGGGGTGAAGAAGTACTCGGCTCCGGCGTCCCGGGCGGCGATCAGCTTCATCGAGATGCCGCCGATCGGGCCGACCTTGCCGTCGTCGTCGATGGTCCCGGTGCCGGCCACGAACTTGCCGCCGGTGAGGTCGCCGCCGGGGGTGAGCTTGTCGATGATGCCGAGCGAGAACATCAGGCCGGCGCTCGGGCCGCCCACGTCCTGCAGGCCGATGTCGATCTGGAACGGGTAGGTGTGCCGCATCCCGGTGCCGATGCCCACCACCGCGAGCTCCGCCCGCTCGGCGGAGGCGTTCGGGTCGAGGTCCTTGGCCCGGACGGTCGGGACGGTGACGTCGGTCTTCCCGCCCTGCGTGGCGGCGCCGTTCGCGTCCTTGACCCGAGGCACGACGGTGAAGACCACCGACTCGCCCGGCTTGTGCTTGGTGACGGCCGCGACCACCTGCTCGACCGAGCCGACCGGCGTGCCGTCCACCGCCACGATCTGGTCCCCCGCGTGCAGCCGGCCCTCGGCCGGGGCGCCCGCGGTGACCGACTTCACGATGAACTCGCTGCCCACCGGGATGCCCAGCTGCTTGAGCGCCGCGGTGCGCGCGCTGTCCTCGGAGGAGGCGAACTCCTCGGCGTTCTGCTTCTTGGCCTCCGCGTCCGACTGCCCCTTGGGGTAGACGTTGTCGTGCGGCACCACCAGCACGTCGTCCCGCAGCCAGCCGACCACCGCGTTGACCAGGCTGGGCTCGTACTTGGCCCCGGTGACCTGGACGGTGGTCATGTTGAGGTGACCGCTCGTCGGGTACGAGTCGTGCCCGCTGATGCTGATCACCGGCTTGCCGCCCTGGTTGCCGAGCGTGTTGTACGTCGGCCCCGGGCTCATCTCCGTGTACGGCACCTTCATCAGCACCGAGACGCAGAGCAGCGCTATGAGCAGCAGGGTGGCAGCGAGCATCGTCGCGGAGCGGCGTGGCATGCCACGACAGTACGGGACGCGCCCGAAGCGGCGCCCGGCGGGCTACCTGCCGGAGCCCTCGCCGGGGGCGGCCGCGCCCGCGGTGGTGCGTTCCATGGCGGCCATGAAACGCCGGTGTTCGGCCAGCGAGGCCGGGTCCCCGGTGGCCCGCGGCGCCCGCTGGGCCCACACCGCCCAGAGGGCGGCGACCAGGACCGCGGCCACCGGAATGAGCAACCAGGCGAGCGCACCCATGTCAGTACTCCCAGCTCGTCGTGTCTATGAGCAGATTAACCACTCCGGCGGACAACGCGGCCGGCGCCATCCGGGTCACGGGACGGCCGATCGGCTCACTTCCAGGGAGTATTCGGAGCACCGTCACGGACCCGTTGGAGTGAGACCTCGGCGCGCCTGACCCGACCGACGCACGAGGTGTGCCGATCGGTTCCGTCGCACCGGTCCCGCTCTCAGCAGCCGCCGGCGCCGACCCACTCCTCCCCGCCGTCGGAGAAGACCTGGTGCTTCCAGATCGGCACCTCGTGCTTGAGGTCGTCGATCAGCCGACGGGCGGCCGCGAAGGCCTCGCCGCGGTGGGCGCAGGAGACGGCGACGATCACGGCCTTGTCCGTGATCTCCAGCCGGCCCACCCGGTGGACCGCGGCGAGCGCCCGGACCGGGAAGTCGGCGGCCACCTTCTCGGCGATCCGGCGCATCTCCTGCTCGGCGGTGGGGTGGCAGCTGTACTCCAGCGCGGAGACCGACTTGCCGCCGTCGTGGTCCCGGACCGTCCCGACGAAGACGGTGGTGCCGCCGGCCGCGTCGTCGCCGACCGCCTCGTACACCTCGTCCAGCGAGAGCGGGGTGTCGCGGATGGCGAGCAGGCGGATGGGGTCGTGGTTCTCGGACATGACCCCATGATTCCCCATCCGGGACGGGACGGGGCACGTACTTTCCGCATCACGACGCCGGACTTTCGCATCGTGAGAAGCGCGTGCCGTCCGTCGACCGCCTCCCCACGCCGCCCGGTACCGGCAGGACGGAACCGGCCGATCGGAACCGGCACCGGGGCCGACCGGTCGGGGCCGACCGGTCAGAACCGCCGCCGCTTGCGGGCCCGGCGCACCAGCGCCGCCGTACCCACCAGCGCCACCGTCGCCCCGGCCGCCCCCAGACTGGTCGCCGCCTCCTTGCCGCCCAGCCGGCGACCGGCCACCGCGTGCTTGCCGGACACCTGCTCCAGCAGCTCGGCCAGCACCTGCTCGTTGGTGTGCGCCGGACGCCAGCCCGCCTCGTGCAGCCGGCTCCCGGACACCACCCACGGGTACATCGTGTACGCCAGGTCCCCGGCCGGGGCCGGGGTCAGACCGAGCCGGTGCAGCCGCGCCGCCGTACCGAGCGCCAGCGAGGCCGGCAGCTCCATCCGCCGGATCCCGGACAGCCGCTCCACGTCCTCCTGCTCCAGCCAGCCGTCGCAGCCGACCGTCACCTCGCCCTCGACCAGGCCCAGCGCCGCGTACTCCAGCGCCGCCGCCAGGTCGTCCACGTGGCAGAACTGCCAGCACGGGCGGGAGCCCGCCACCACCAGCAGCCGGGGCGCCTCGAAGTGCCGGGTCAGCACGGTGTCCACGCCGGGACCCACCACCACGGCCGGGCGCAGCACCGTCACCTGGAGGCCCGGGTGGGCGCGCGGCGCCCGGCGGGCCAGCCGCTCGATCTCCAGCAGGTCCCCGACCAGCGAGGCCTCCTCGGTGGCCCGCAGCTCGGAGTCCTCCGCCAGCGGCACCTCGTTGTCGGCCAGCGCGCCGTAGACCATCGCCGAGGTGCACAGCACCACCCGGTGGACGCCGGCGGCCGCGGCCGCGGTCAGCACCGTCTGGGCGCCGCGCACGTTGTAGGCGCTGCGGGCCCGGGCGTCGGACTCCATGCCGAAGTCCATCGCCAGGTGCACCACCACGTCGACCCCGGCCAGCCGCTCGGCCACCGCCGGGTCGCGGACGTCGAGCACCCGCCACTGCACGCCCGGCACCTCCCCCCGCCGGTCGTCCACGGCGAGGACCTTCCGGACGTGCGGGGAGGCCACCAGCCGGGCGGCGACCCGCTCGCCCAGCACCCCCGCGGCGCCGGTGACCGCCACGGTCAGCGGCCGTCCGCCGTAGGCTGGAGACGGCGACGCCGTGGTGTCCGACGCGTCCTCTCCTCCGGTCAGCCCAGAGCGAACGTCCGAGGGCGGGGAACTCACCGGCCATCCTCCACGGTTAGCTTTATGTGCGTACGGACGTGTGTCACGTACGTCCATCCTGCCCGAGGCGAAGGCCCGGCGGTGCACCCGGCGCGGGCCTGCCGCGCGGGAGCCGCCCCCGAGTCCCCCACTCCGCCGCCGCCCCGGGCGCAGACTTTTCCGCCACACCCGCATGACGGCCGACCGGATCGAGGACCCCGTGAGCGACCTTCCCTTCGGATTCGGCGTTCCGCCCGAGGAGCCCGAGGACGGCAAGGCCAAGCCCGACGACGCGCAGAAGAACGAGAAGAAGGACCAGGAGCAGTCCGGCGGCGGTCCGCAGCCGTTCGGCTTCGGCGGCGGCAACCCCTTCGGCGCGATGTTCGGCATGCCCGGCGCCCCGGGCGGCGCCGGAGCCGACAACCCCTTCGCCGCGATGTTCGGCGGCATGAACCCGGGTGACCTCGGCGCCGCCTTCCAGCAGCTCGGCCAGATGCTCTCGTTCGAGGGCGGCCCGGTGAACTGGGACCTCGCCACGAACATCGCCCGCCAGACCGTGGTCGCCGAGCCCGCCGAGGGCAAGAGCAAGGACCGCTCGGTCAGCGCGGCCGAGCGCTCCGCCGTCGCCGAGGCCGTCCGCCTGGCCGACCTGTGGCTCGACGGCTCCACCGAGTTCCCCTCCGGGGCCGGCACCGCCGTCGCCTGGAGCCGCGCCGAGTGGATCGAGGCCACCCTCCCGGTCTGGAAGGACCTGGTGGACCCGGTCGCCGAGCGGGTCGGCAACGCCATGGGCGGCGTGCTGCCCGAGGAGATGCAGGCCATGGCCGGCCCGCTGATGGGCGTGATGCGCTCGATGGGCGGCGCCATGTTCGGCACCCAGATCGGCCAGGCGCTCGGCGCGCTCGCCGGCGAGGTGGTCGGCTCCTCCGACGTCGGCCTGCCGCTCGCCCCGGCCGGCAAGGCCGCGCTGCTGCCGCAGAACGTCGCCGAGTTCGGCGAGGGCCTGAGCGTGCCCGCCGACGAGGTCCGGCTCTACCTCGCCCTGCGCGAAGCCGCCCACCAGCGGCTCTTCGCCCACGTGCCGTGGCTGCGGGCCCACCTGCTGGGCGCCGTCGAGGCCTACGCGCGCGGCATCAAGGTCGACACCTCCCGGATGGAGGAGCTGGTCGGCCAGCTCGACCCGAGCAACCCGGAGGCGCTGCAGGAGGCGCTGGCCGGCGGCCTGCTCCAGCCCGAGGACACCCCGGAGCAGAAGGCCGCGCTCGCCCGCCTGGAGACCGCGCTCGCGCTGGTCGAGGGCTGGGTCGACGCCGTCGTGCACGCCGCCGCCGAGCCGCACCTGCCGCAGGCCGGCGCGCTGCGCGAGACCGTCCGCCGCCGCCGCGCGGCCGGCGGGCCCGCCGAGCAGACCTTCGCCACCCTGGTCGGCCTGGAGCTGCGTCCGCGCCGGCTGCGCGACGCCTCCCGGCTCTGGGCGCTGCTCGCCGACGCCCGCGGCATCGAGGGCCGCGACGCGCTCTGGGAGCACCCGGACATGCTGCCCACCGCCGCCGACCTGGACGACCCGGACGCCTTCGTGCACCGGGGCTCCGCCGACGACCTGGAGGGCGGCATCGACTTCGACGCCTTCGACAAGCTGCTCGGCGAGGCCGCGGCCGGCAAGCCCGACCTCACCAAGAAGGACGAGCGGCCGGGGACCGACGAGGACGGCACCGACGGAAAGGGCGAGCCCACCGCATGACGGCGACCGAGACGCCCGCCACCGGGACGCCCGGCACCGGACTGCACGCGGACGCCGTCCGCGCGCTGACCGGGTGGCGGCCCGCCGACGAGGACCAGGAGCGGCTGCGGCTGGACTACCTGGAGCACCTGGCCGAGCAGCCCGAGGGCCTGTACCGCTCCTGCCTGCCCGCGCACATCACCGCGAGCGCGGCGGTCGTCGACCCGGCCGCCGGGCGGGTGCTGCTCACCCTGCACCCCAAGGTCGGCATGTGGCTCCAGATGGGCGGGCACTGCGAGCCCGGCGACCGCGACCTCGCCTCGGCCGCGCTGCGCGAGGCCGTCGAGGAGTCCGGCATCCCCGACCTGGTGCTGCTGGAGAGCGACGGCGCCCCGGTGCCGGCCAAGCTGGACCGGCACCTGGTCCGCTGCACCGGCAAGGACCGGCCGGAGAACACCCACCTGGACGTCCAGTACATCGCGCTGGCCCCGGCCGGCGCGCAGGCGCTGATCAGCGAGGAGTCGCTGGACCTGCGCTGGTTCGACTACGACCGGCTGCCGGAGCTCACCGACCACTCGGTGCGCGACCTGGTGGCCCGGGCACGGCAGCTGACCGGCTGAGGTGCGACGTCGGAAGGGGGCGCGGAGCCTATTGGCCCGCGCCCCCTTCCGTCGTTCCTCCGGTCGGACCGACCGGTCTCCGGCCGGGTGCACACCCGCGCCGCCGCGGCCTCAGCCGCAGGAGGAGTCCGGGTCCGGCCCGGACGGATCCGGGGCCGCGTGCCGCGCGCCGGGGATGTGCGGCAGCCGGGCGGCGGAGACCACGCCCTCCAGGTAGCCGCGGGCCCGCTCGGTCCGCGGGTAGGACTCCAGCAGGGCCCAGAACGCCGGGCCGTGGTCCGGCACCAGCAGGTGCGCCAGCTCGTGCAGCAGCACGTAGTCCAGCACGTACTCCGGCATGCCCTGGAGCCGGTGGGAGAGACGGATCGTCCCCTCGCTGGGGGTGCAGGAGCCCCAGCGGGAATTCTGGTTGGTGACCCAGCGGACCTGGCTGGGCCGGGCGCGACCGTCCAGGTGGGCGCCCGACAGCTCGCGGGCCCGGGTCATCAGGGCCTCGTCACCGGGGGTCCGCCGGGACTCCTGGGCGGCGAGCTTCTCCAGCATCTGCGCGACCCAGCGCTGCTCCTCGGCGTGCGACATCCGGGCCGGGATCAGCACCACGGTGCGGTCGCCCTCGCGGTAGGCGGAGACCGTACGGCTGCGGCGGGCGCTGCGGCGCACCTCGACCCGGCCGCGGTCGTGCGCCTCGGGGGCCGCCGCGCCGGAGGGCGGCGGCTGCGGTGGAGCCGGCCTCGGCTGCTGCCGCTGGTCGGGGCGCCCGCGTGTGTTCGGCGCCGCGACCTGCGACCCGGACGCTGCGCGGGCACGCCGACTCGACGCCGGAGGATGGGAGTCCCGCTCGGCTGCCATGGCACACGACGTTACCCGGTACCACGGACAGAAGTCCGCTGCCGTGGCCGGAATCTTTCATGGAGTGATCGGGAACGAAAAGTCGACGGCGGGTGTCCGGAAACCGACTCCGGAGGGGATGGCCGGTTATCCACAGGGCGCGCGAACGGATGGTGCGATCATGCGCACGGCCCTGTGGACAACCTTCCGCACGACGTCGGCGCGATGGGGCAAGCTGCGATCGGCCGTCCGGAAACGATCGGAAGGGAGATCGTCGTGCGCCTCGCCCTCAAACCCGCGCTGTCCCGCAGCTGGCGGGACCCGCAGACCCTGCAGTTCGGCACCGTCACCCGCTTCGCCGGGGTGCTCGGCAACGCCGACAAGACCCTCTGCGACTTCCTCGCGCTGCTCGACGGGACACGGGAGCGACCGGAGCTCCTGACCGAGGGCGAACGCATCGGGCTCGGCCGCGAACCGGCCGACACCCTGCTCACCGGCCTGGAGGAGACCGGCCTGCTGGACGACGCGGAGGCCGACCGCCGCGCCCTGGCCCGCTTCCCCCCGCAGCAGCGGGACCTGCTCGGCCCCGACCTCGCCTCGCTCTCCCTGGTCCACTCCGGCCCGGGCGCCGCACCGGCGGTCCTCGGCCGCCGGGCCGACGCGCGGATCGAGGTGCGCGGCGCGGGCCGGGTCGGCACCGCCGTGGCGGCGGTGCTCGCGGCGGGCGGCACCGGCACGGTCACGGTCGCGGACCGCGGCCGGGTGAAGCCGGAGGACTGCTCCCCCGCCGGGCTGCCGCCCGGGGACGTCGGACGGCTGCGCTCGACGGCGGCCCGGGAGGCGGTGCAGCGGGCCACCGGCCGGCCGCCGGCGCCCCTGCCCCGGCGCCGCACCGGGGAGCCGCCACCGGACTTCGTGGTCCTCGCGCCGCGGGACGGCAGCGCCGCCTTCGCCGGCGGGACGTACGAGGCCCGACTGCTGCTGCGGGCCGGGGTGCCGCACCTCTACGTGGGCGTGGTCGAGGAGTTCGGCGTCGTCGGACCGCTGGTGATCCCCGGGGTGTCCGCCTGCGGGCACTGCCTGGTGCTGCGCCGGGAGGACGAGGACGCCGCCTGGCCCCGGGTCCTGGCCCAGCTCGCCGACGGAGGCCCCGGACGGGCCCGGACCCCGGCCTGCGACACGGCGCTGGCGACGGCGGTCGCCGGGCTGGCGGCGCTGCACGTCCAGGTGTTCCTGGACGGCGGCCGGCCGCCGAGCGTGGACGGCTGGTGCGAGGTCTCGGCCGGGGACGGCATGCCGAGGCGCCTGCGGCTGCGCGGGCACCCCGACTGCGGCTGCCTGTGGCAGCCGCTGCCGCCGGGGTGAGGAGCCCCGGAGGAAGCCATCCGGCCCCGCGCGGGAAGTCGGCCGAGCCGACTTCCGGCGCGGAACCACCGGCCCCCACCGGACCAAGCCACCCAACTCCCCGCAAAGCGAGGGCACTCCCGGCCCCGCCCCACGGAATTCCGAGGGGCACGCGGCAGGGAGCGGGCACAATGGCGTAGAGATGGTCGGCCGCCCGGAACCGGGGGGCCGGGGAATGGAGGCCCGGGGTGAGCGATCTTCCGCGCAAGGCAATGACCCGCACGGCACGGCTCGCCGCCCTGCCGCTGGGGATAGCCGGCCGCGCCACGCTCGGCCTGGGCAAGCGGATCGGCGGCCGCTCCGCCGAGGTCGTCACCGCCGAGCTCCAACAGGCCACCGCGGACCAGCTGTTCAAGGTCCTCGGCGAACTCAAGGGCGGGGCGATGAAGTTCGGGCAGGTGCTGTCCGTCTTCGAGGCCGCGCTGCCGGAGGAGGTGGCCGGGCCGTACCGGGCGGCGCTCACCAAGCTCCAGGACGCCGCTCCCCCGATGCCCGCCGCCAAGGTGCACACCGCGCTCGCCCAGCGGCTCGGCGACTCCTGGCGCGAGCTGTTCCGGGAGTTCGACGACCGGCCCTCGGCCGCCGCCTCGATCGGCCAGGTGCACAAGGCGGTCTGGCACGACGGCCGCACGGTCGCCGTCAAGGTGCAGTACCCGGGCGCGGGCGACGCCCTGCTCGCGGACCTCTCGCAGCTGAGCCGGGTGGCCTGGCTGCTGGGACCGCTGATCCCCGGGCTGGACATCAAGCCGCTGATCGCCGAGCTGCGCGAGCGCGTCTCGGAGGAGCTGGACTACGAGCTGGAGGCGCAGGCCCAGCGCCGGCACGCCGAGGAGTTCACGGACGACCCGGACATCGTGGTGCCGGGCGTGGTGGCCCAGGCCGACCAGGTGCTGGTCACCGAGTGGATGGGCGGCACCCCGCTGGCCGAGGTGATCGCGGGCGGCACCCAGGAGGAGCGCGACCGCGCCGGGCAGCTGCTGGCCCGGTTCCTGTTCGCGGGCCCGTCCCGGACGGGGCTGCTGCACGCGGACCCGCACCCGGGCAACTTCCGGCTGCTGAAGGACGACGGCCCGGCGTCGGGCTGGCGGCTGGGCGTGCTGGACTTCGGCACCGTGGACCGGCTGCCCGGCGGGCTGCCCGCGCCGATCGGGGCCTCGCTGCGGATGGCGTTGGCCGGGGACGCGGCCGGGGTGCTCCGGATGCTGCGCGAGGAGGGCTTCGTGAAGCCCTCGATCCGGCTGGATCCGGACGCGGTGCTGGACTACCTGCTGCCGATCATCGAGCCGGCCGCGGTGGAGAACTTCCACTTCACCCGGACCTGGATGCGCGCCCAGGCGGCCCGGATCGCCGATCCGCGCTCGCCCGCCTACAACCTGGGCAAGCAGCTGAACCTGCCGCCCGCGTACCTGCTGATCCACCGGGTGACGCTGAGCACCATCGGGGTGCTCTGCCAGCTGGGCGCCAAGGCGCCGTTCCGCGCCGAGATGCTGGCGTGGCTGCCCGAGTTCGCCGGGCACCCGTCGGCAGGGCCGGCGGAGCCCGCCGCGCCCGCCCGGGTCCGCGAGGACTGACCCAGGCACCGCGACAACGGCCGCAGGCCGCTCCCCGACGACGGGGAGCGGCCTGCGGCACGACGGGGGTGGACCGGAGTCCGGGAGGGGCCGGTCGAGGACGGCCCCGGGCCGACGGCCCTACATCAGTGCGACGGCGAGCGCCTTGCGGGCCCGCATCGAGACCCGCTCTGCCCGCTGCCTGAGCCTGCGGGCCCGGGCGACCCGGTTGACGAGCCGTTGGTTCTCGGCCTCGTGCAGCCTGTCTTGCATATGGGCACGGGCCAGGGATTCGTGGAGGAGTTGCATTTCGAGGATCCTGTTCTGGGTCTGACGTTCGGTGGCCTGCTCGGCGCGGGCGGTGGGATCGACGGCGGCGGGGTTCATGTGGTGGTCCTGCTCGTGGTGCTTGCTCGGGAACGGGATGCGGGCTGCGGCGTCGGCCTTGGCGGCGGCGATCCGCACGGATCGGCGGAGGGCGCTGTCCAGCGGGGGCTGCTCTCCCCGGCGGACGACCCTGGCGCCGTGGGCGGGGTTCACGCCATGACCTCGGTCTTGCGCGGACGGCCACGGGGACGCTTGCGGGCCACGACGACGCCCTGGACGAACAGCTCGCCACCCCAGACGCCCCACGGCTCGCGCCGCTCCAGGGCGCCGGCCAGGCAGGCCTCCTTCACCGGGCAGGTGCCGCAGAGGGACTTCGCGTACTCGACGTCGGCCGGCGTCTCGGCGAAGAAGACCTCGGGGTCGAAGGCGCGGCAGGGGATGGGGAGACCGAGGGACTCGGCCTGCTCGATCGAGCTGAGCTGCATGGAAGGAACCTCCGGGGGGTCGGCCTGGTCGGCCTGGGTGATCTGGCTTGTCGGCGGTACGGACGGGGTGGGCGGTGTGATGACCGTGGACACTGTGGGCGTCTTCCTCGTCTTTTCTCAGTGGTTCCGGCCCAGGTGACTGGTGGTGCTGGGCCGGAGGCCCCGGAGGGCCTGGGTGGTCTTGCGTACCGGACAAAACAGAAGGGCCGCGGATCCCGGTGTGACGGGTTCCGCGGCCCTGGAGGTGCCGACCTGAGGCTGGCTCAGGTTCGTTCTCTCCAGGGTTCAGGGCCGCGGAAGGCCCACATCCGGACGGCCTCGGCGCCGGTAAAGGCGGCCGTGGCCTGGTTAATCTGCTGCTCGTTCTGCTTCTGGGCGTTTTCGGCACCGATGACCTGCGCATAGCCGCCATGCATGGCGGCGGCTACGGCCGCCTTCGGTGCCTGGGTCGGTCGCTCGTCGCGCAGGGAGCACGGCGTGCCGAACGAGGCCCAGCCCCGGGACAGACCGGTCTCGACAGTGGTGCCGTCGACGCTCCTGCTGCCCGTGAGGCACAGATCAGTGTGTCCAGGACCACTGACAACGGGGGCGACGGAGACACCGGTGGTGTCGAGACCCAGACCGGTTCCACCGAGCTCGGCGAGCGCCCGCAGACGGGCGGCACGCAGGGAGGCAGCGACAACGGTCTGGCCAGTCATTTTGGTGATCATGATGTTTCCCACTGTCTTCGCCTCCTCTCGGCGTCTCGCGGAGCCTGGTCTCCCTGGCTCCGAATGTTCGGATGTCTGTCTCGGTAAAGCTGTGGTGAAGCTCTCGGGCGAGGGGCATCAGCACAGGTTTCACCCCGTGCGACCGCGTCCCCTTGACCGCTCCGGCAGGCTATTGCGCTCCCGGTACGCGGCGCAAACTATTTTTCACGCGAGTTCTTCGGCACGTCACACAACGGGTTCCGAAACCCTCGAAGCGGCCTCCTGGACCACGCCCGGACCGGCTCAGGCCGGATCGTCCGAACCGCCGTCCTCGACGTCGTCCGGGTCCTCCTCGGGCTCCTCCCCCGCACACAACGAGAGCACGGCCGCCCCGTACTTGTCCAGCTTCAGGGCGCCGACCCCGGAGATGGCGGCCAGCTCCCCGCGGCCGGCGGGCACGTCCTCGGCGATCGCCATCAGCGTGGCGTCGGTGAACACCACGTAGGCCGGCGCGCCCTGCTTCTTCGCCTGCCGGGCCCGCCACTCGCGCAGCCGCTCGTACAGCCCCTCGTCCATCGTGGACGGGCAGCTCTCGCAGCGGCGCAGCTTGCGCTCGACGGCCTCGGTGAGCACCTTGTCGCAGACCCGGCACTTGACCGGTCCGCGGACCCGCCGCGCGGCGGAGCGCTCGCCGGGCTCGACGCCCCCTCGCCCGCCGCGCGCGCCGGTGCGCGCGCCGGGAGCGGTGGAGCCGGGGCGCAGCCCGTCCAGGAAGCGGCTGGGCTTGCGGCTCGCCCGGCCGCCCGGGGAGCGGGAGAGCGCCCAGGAGAGGCTGAGGTGCTTGCGGGCGCGGGTGACGCCGACGTAGAGGAGGCGGCGCTCCTCCTCGACCTGCTCGTCGGTCTTGGCGTAGATGATCGGCAGGGTGCCCTCGGTGAGGCCGACCAGGAAGACGGCGTCCCATTCGAGGCCCTTGGCGGCGTGCAGCGAGGCGAGCGTGACGCCCTCGACGGCCGGGGCGTGCTGGGCCGCGGCGCGGGCGTCCAGCTCGGCGACGTAGGCCGAGAGGTCGGTGCCCTGGCCTGCCTCGGTACGGGCGCGCTCGAACTCCTCGGCCAGCCGGACGAGGGCGGCCAGCGACTCCCAGCGGTCCCGGACGGCGCCGGAGCCTGCCGGGGGCTCGGCGGTGAAGCCGCGGGTGGCCAGCACCGCGCGGACCTGGCCGGCCAGGTCGGGGGCGTCGTCGGTGAGCGGGTCGGAGGCGGCCCGGGCGGCGCCGCGCAGCAGCACGCCGGCGTCCCGGACCTCGGGGCGTTCGAAGAACCGTTCCGCGCCCTTGAGCTGGTAGGGGACGTTGAGGTCGGCGAGGGCCTGCTCGTAGACCTCGGACTGGCCGTTGGTGCGGAACAGCACCGCGATCTCGCTGGCGCGCACGCCGGCGGCGAGCAGCTCCTTGATCCGGCGGGCGGTGGTCTCGGCCTCGGTGGGCTCGTCCTCGTACTCGGTGTAGACCGGTTCGGGGCCGGCCTCGCGCTGGGAGACGAGCTCCAGGCGGTGCCGGGCGGCCTCGCCGCGGGCCTGGGAGAGCAGCCCGTTGGCGAGGTGGACGACCTGGGGGGTGGAGCGGTAGTCGCGGACCAGCTTGACCACCGTCGCCCCGGGGTGCCGGTTGCGGAAGTTGAGCAGGTAGTCGGGCGTGGCGCCGGTGAAGGAGTAGATGGTCTGGCTGGCGTCGCCGACGACGCAGAGGCTGGCGCCGCCGTCCGGGCCGGTCCACCGGTCGAGCAGGCGCTGCTGGAGCGGGGAGACGTCCTGGTACTCGTCGACGGTGAAGTGCCGGTACTGGGAGCGGACCTGGTCGGCGATGTCCGGGCGGTCCTCCAGGATCGCGGCGGTGAGCAGCAGGACGTCCTCGAAGTCCATGCTGCCGCGGCGGCTCTTGGCCTCCTCGTAGACGCGGTAGACCTGGGCGGTCTCGGCCGGGTCGCGGGGGGCCTCGCGGCCGGACTTGGCGACGGCCACCGGGTAGTCCTCGGGGGCGATCTGGGTGACCTTGGCCCATTCGATCTCGGCGGTGAGGTCGCGCAGTTCGGTGCGCTGGACGCGCAGGCCGCAGCGGCCGGCCGCCTCGGCCACCAGCTGGACCTTGCGTTCCAGGAGCTGGGGCACGGGGCCGCCGACGGCGCGCGGCCAGAAGTACTGGAGCTGGCGCAGCGCGGCGGCGTGGAAGGTGCGGGCCTGGACGCCCTCGGCGCCGAGCTGGCGCAGCCGGCCGCGCATCTCGCCGGCCGCGCGGGCGGTGAAGGTCACGGCGAGGACCTGCTGGGGGTGGTAGACGCCGCTGCTCACGCCGTAGGCGATCCGGTGGGTGATGGCGCGGGTCTTGCCGGTGCCGGCGCCGGCCAGGACGCAGACCGGGCCCTGCAGGGCGGTGGCGACGGCGCGCTGCTCGGGGTCGAGCCCGGCGAGCACGGCGTCCGGGCCCGTCGCGGCGCCGGGGTCGGCCCAGGGGGAGCCGTGGGGGCCGTCGTAGGGGCTGCCGCTCAAGAGGTCTTCCTGCATGCGTTCCATCCTCTCAGCCCGGTGGGACATCGCGGAGGGGGTTGTCCACAGGCCCGGTGCGATCGCAGGATGATCGCCCCGTACGACGGTCGACGACATACCGGAATGCCCGCCGCCCGGTGGACGTTGCCTCCGGAGACCGTACGCACCTCTCTTTCGAAGGAGCCCCCTCGATGTCCGGCACCGTGACGATGTACAGCACGACCTGGTGTGGGTACTGCAACCGACTCAAGAGCCAGCTGGAGCGCGAAGGCATCGGCTACACCGAGATCAACATCGAGGAGGACCCGGCGTCGGCGTCCTTCGTCGAGTCGGTGAACAACGGCAACCAGACCGTTCCGACGGTGCTGGTGACGCCGGCCGGCGGCGGCGAGCGCGTCGTCATGACGAACCCGAGCCTGCTGCAGGTCAAGAAGGCCCTGGCGGCCTGAGTCCGCCGGGTCCGGCCCGGGCCGCCCGGGCCGCCGGGGCCGGCGCGCGTCACGGCGCGTCGGCCCGGGCCGGGTCGACGGGCGCGGCGGGGGCGGGCAGGGTGGTGCGGGCGCCGAGGTCGCCCACGCCGTAGACGAGCCGGCTGCGGTCGGCCGAGTAGCGGGTCTCGATGACCCGGACGGGCCCGCGCCGGTCGTAGGTGACGCGGGTCTGCACCATCAGCGGCACCCCGGGGCCGCCCTGGAACCACTGGGCCTCCTCGGGGCCGGGCATCCGCGCGACCAGGTGGTCCACGGCCCCGATCTCGGTGCGTCCGAGGGTGGCGAGCACCGCCTCGTCGCCGCCCTCGACGGGGTCGGGCTCCATCAGCGGGGTGCCGGCGGCGAGGCCGGCCCGGTAGTGGCTCTCCTCGATGGAGTACGGCTCGCGGTCGAGCAGCCGCAGCTGGCGGCGGACCACGATGGCCTCGCCGGGGCGCAGTCCGAGCCGTTCGGCGATGTCCACCCTGGCCCGGACGATCATCATCTCGAAGTCGGTGCCGAGCTCCCGTCCGGCCTCGGCGGCCTCGCCGAGGTAGACGGCGGAGGGCGCGGCGAGGCAGTCGCGCGGCGCGGGGGTCAGGCCGGGCCCGTAGGCGCGGTGGTCCAGGACGGGGTGTTCGCGCAGGTAGGTGCCCTTGCCCTGGAGGCGGACCAGGCGGCCCTCGTTGACCAGGACGTCGACGGCGAGCCGGACGGTGTTGCGGGCGACGCCGTACTGGCGCTCCAGTTCGCTCTCGACCGGCAGGGCCGCGTCGGCGGTGAACTCGCCCTCGGCGATCCGGCGGCGCAGGTCGGCGGCGAGGCGCTGGTATTTGGGGGATTGGGCGGTGCCCCGGGGGATTGTCACCCTCGTGAATGTAGCGAGCACGGCGAGCCGGTTTCAGCCGTTTCCGGCAATATCGTCCGCGCGGGTTGACTTCGGAGTCCTGCGAGCCCCTCCCGGTAGCAGAACTGGCCCGTCCGGATACGAACAGCTGGTCGTGGCGAATTCGGGAAGGGATTGCGGAGTAAAAGGGGGGCGCGCGGAATTCTCCACGCGCCCCCCTTCGCCCGGGCACCATTCGGGCGGGCCGCTTTCGGGCTGACCACTTCGTACGGGCCGCTTTCGGGCGGACCGCTTCGGGCGGACCGCTTCGGCCGGACCGCTTTACCGCAGGGCTACCAGCGAGCCGCCGAGGGAAGCGGCTCCCCGTACCAGAGCTCGACCAGGTGCCGGGCGATCGAGATGCCGGACGGCGGCAGGATCTCGCCCGCCTCCATCCCGGCCCGCAGCTCCTCGCGGGAGAACCAGCGCGCCTCGGCCAGCTCCTCGCCGTCCACGGTGATCTCGGTGCCGCCGGGCAGCGCCCGGCCCAGGAAGCCGAGCATCAGGCTGGACGGGAACGGCCAGGGCTGGCTGGCGACGTAGCGCACCTCGCCGACCCGCACGCCCGCCTCCTCCTGCACCTCGCGGGCCACCGCCTGCTCGATCGACTCCCCCGGCTCGACGAAGCCGGCCAGCGTGGACCAGCGGCCCTCCGGCCACAGCGCCTGGCGGCCGAGCAGGCAGCGGTCCTGCTCGTCGGTGATCACCATGATCACCGCCGGGTCGGTGCGCGGGTAGTGCTCGGCCGCGCAGGAGGTGCAGCGCCGCACGTGCCCGGCGCCGGCCTTCTCGGTCGGGTGCCCGCAGCGCGAGCAGAAGCTGTGCAGCCGGTGCCAGTGCTCCAGCGCCACCGCGTGCACCAGCAGCCCGGCGTCCCGGTCGGACAGCAGCCCGCCGACCTCGCGCAGCCCGGCCGGGCGGGCGTCGCCGTCCAGGCGCCCGGGCAGACTCTCGCCGGCCAGCGCGAAGTACGAGACGCCGTCCTCGTCGGTGCCCAGGAAGTACCGGTCGCCGGTCTGCGGCGCCTCGAAGGAGGGCATCAGCACGAGCTCGGTGCCCTCCGCGGTGTCGACCACGAACGCCTCGCCGCCCGCGATCGGCAGGACCCGGGTGCTCGGGTGGCTCCAGGCCGCCGCCAGCCAGGGCTCGTCGAGGCGGTGCTCGGCCGCCCGGTCCACCCCGGACCGGGCCAGTGCCAGGTGCAGCGGGCGCTCGGTCTCAGGCACGGTGCTCACGTCTGTTCCATCCCCACGTGGTGAATCATCCGGATGAGTGATCTGGCTGCCATGGTGCTCGAACCCGGGGTCATGCCCCCGGCCGGAAGTTCTCCGCCAGGTCGCCCCAGAGGTACGCGGCGGTCTCCACACCCTTGGCCAGCAGGTCCAGCTCGACCTTCTCGTTGACCGAGTGCCAGCCGTCCGAGGGCACCGAGATGCCGAGGAACAGCACCGGCGCGCCCAGCACGTCCTGGAGGTCGGCGGCGGGGCCGGAGCCGCCCTCGCGGGTGAAGAGGATCTTCTGGCCGAAGGCCCGCCCCATCGCCCGGACGGTGGACCGGAGCGCCGGGTGGTCCAGCGGGGTCAGGCAGGGCCGGGTCGCGCCGGGGAAGACCAGGTCGTACCGGACGCCCGCGGGCACCCGCTCGGCCACCCAGGCCCGCACCGCCTCGCGGACCTTCTCCACCTCCTGTCCGGCGACCAGCCGGAAGGACAGCTTGAGGTGCGCCGAGGCGGGGACGATGGTCTTGCCGCCGGGGCCGGTGTAGCCGCCCCAGATGCCGTTGACCTCGGCGGTCGGGCGGGCCCAGATCCGCTCCAGGGTGGAGTAGCCGGCCTCGCCGCGGGTGCCGTACGACTTGGCGACCCGCAGCCACTGCTCCTCGTCGAAGGGCAGCTCGGCGAACAGCTCGCGCTCCGTCCCGGTCAGCTCGACGACGCCGTCGTAGAACCCCGGGATCGCGACCTTGCGGTCGGCGTCGTGCAGGCCGGCGGCCAGCTCCGCCGCGACCTGGGCCGGATTGGGGACGGCGCCGCCGAAGGACCCGGAGTGGATGTCGGTGTCCGGCCCGTACAGGTCGATCTGGGCGTCGGCCAGGCCGCGCATGCCGGTGCAGACGGTCGGCGTGGTAGCGGACCACATGCCGGTGTCCGAGATGACCACCACATCGGCGGCCAGCCGTCCGGCCTCGCGCCGGACCAGCTCGGCGAAGTTCGGCGAGCCGGACTCCTCCTCGCCCTCGATCAGCAGCTTGAGGTTGACGGCCGGCGCGGTGCGGCCGGTGGCGGCCAGGTGGGCGCGCACGCCCAGGGTGTGGAAGAACACCTGGCCCTTGTCGTCGGCGGCGCCGCGCGCGTACAGCCGGCCGTCGACCACGGTCGGGGTGAACGGCTCGGTCTCCCAGCCGTCCTCCCGCGCCGCGGGCTGCACGTCGTGGTGCCCGTAGACCAGGACGGTCGGCGCGGACGGGTCCCCGGAGGGCCACTCGGCGAACACCGCGGGCAGGCCTTCGGTCTCCCACACCTCGGTCACCGGGAAGCCGGTCTCGCCGAGCTTGGCGGCCAGCCACTCGGCCGAGCGCCGCACGTCGCCGGCCCGGTCCGGATCGGCCGAGACCGAGGGGATGGCCAGCCACTCGGCGAGGTCGGCGAGGAAGGCGGCCTGGTGCCGGTCGATGTAGGAGCGGACGGCGCTGTCCGGGGTTCTCGTCATACCGACGACTGTAGTTCGCCCGTGCGGGTGCCCGCCCCGGCCGTCCGGCTGCCGGGCGCCGTCGGGGCTGTAACCTCCGTCACCCCCGCCGCGGCGAAGACGCGGACGGGGGTGACGCGGACGGGGGCGGGGCGAGCGGGCGCGGGGCCCCGGCCGACGCGGGCCCCAGGGCGGCGCGGGCCTCAGCCCGAGCGGCGCAGCAGGGTGATCCGCGAGCGGGTCATCAGCGCCGCGAGCCCGGCCGCGAGCACCGGCAGCAGCAGCACGGTGGCGGCGATGGTGGGCCACGGGAAGACCAGGGCCGCCTTGCTGGCGATCTCCTCGGGGCTCATGCCGGGGTAGCTGCTCGCCGCGGCCTCGACCTTGCGCAGCGCCACTCCCGGCACCACGCCGCAGACCACGCCGAGCAGGGCGCCCATCGCGGCGATCACCCCGCACTGGAAGCCGGACAGCGAGCGCCGGATGCGGGGCTCGGCGCCGACCGCCGCGAGGGTGGTCAGATCGCGCTGGGAGTCGGCGGCGGCCAGTCCGGTGGCGATGCCGGCCGCGCCGAGGGCGACGATGCCGGCGAAGACGTTCAGACCGAACTGGATCAGCCCGGCCGGGGACTCGTAGCCGCGCTCGATCTTGAGCACGTCGTGGTCGACGAGCTTGGCCAGCGCGCCGTCGGCCTTCTGCTGGGCGGTGTCCGAGGGCATGGCGCCGGGCAGCCAGACGGAGCCGGCCGGGGCGGTGGAGAAGCCGAGCCGGGTGGCGGTGTCCTGGGTGACCACGGCCTGGGCCGAGGCGGGCAGCGCGGGCTCGGCGAGGACGGCGTCCACGGTGATCTCGGTGATGACGGGCTTGCTCGCGGGGCCGTTCCCGCTGCCGGTCACCGGACTGCTGTACCGGAGGATCGCCTTGCCGTCCTTGAGGTAGCGGGCGTCGAAGACCACGGCCTTGCCGGCGGCGAGGGCCCGGCCCGGGGCCGGGTCGGTGACGCCGAAGAGGTTGTGCAGCAGGGTGGCGTCCCCGGCCGTGACCGCGCTGAACTGGTTGTTGCGGCGGTGGTCCCTCTGGCAGCGCTTGTCGGTGCTCATGACGTGCTCGCTCTCGGCCAGCGAGAGGGTGTCGCCCGTGTCCATGAGCGGGCAGCGGTCCTCCTTGGGCAGCTCGACGCTGACGTAGCCGCAGTAGCTGCCCTCGGAGCAGTCGACCTTCGGCTGGACGCGCCGGACGTCGGCGCGCGGGCCGAGGTCGGGGATGCTGCGTTCGACGGCCTCGCGCATCTGCGGCAGCAGCTTGGCGTCGGACAGCCAGCCGTTGCCGAGGATGACGGCCCCGGACGGACCGGAGGCGGTGTACTCCAGCCGGTACTGCTCCTCGAAGCTGGCGATGTAGACGCTGACGGCAACCGAGCCGGCGACGGCGGCCATCACGGCGGCCACCGCGGGCGCGGTGCGGGCGCGGTGGCGCACCGAGTCGCGCAGGGCGAGCCGGGGGCCGAGCGGGAGCCAGCGGCCGAGCCGGCCGAACAGGCCGACCAGGTAGGGCACGAGGGCGACCATGCCGAGCTCGGCGAGGGCCGAGCCGCCGAGGACGGCGAAGCTGCGGTTGCCGACGCCGCTGGTGGCACCGGCCAGGGCGAGGGCCGCGCCGCCGCCGAGTGTCAGCAGTCCCGCGACGGCGAGCCTGCGGCTCGGCGGCTTGAGGGTGTCGCGGCCGGTGAGCGCGGCGACGACGTCCTGCCGGGAGGCCTGGACGGCGGGGACGACGGCGGCCAGCAGGCCGGTGACGAGCCCGACCATGAGGACGCCGAGCAGGTCGAGCGGCGGCAGGGCGAAGTGGGCGAAGCGCTGGCCGGAGCGCTCCTCGGCGGCGGTGCGCAGCAGGGCGACCAGGCCGATGCCGAGGCCCAGGCCGATCACGGCGCCGGTGATGCCGAGGACGATGCCGCCGCCGAGCACGACCGCGCGGACGTTGGCGCGCTCACCGCCGGCGGCGGCGAGCAGCCCGAGCTGCCGCCGGGAGCGCCGGGCGCCGACGGCGAAGGCGGGGCCCGCGAGGAGGACGATCTCCAGCAGGGCCATGCCGACGACGGTGGCGAGGATGACGATGTCGGTCCGGTTGAAGTAGCTGGGGCCGCTGCCGTCATGCTTCTGCTCGACGAAGTACGGGACGTCGGCACTGGCCGGCGGGTCGGCCAGCACGGCGCGCGAGGTCACCTGGAAGCCGTACTCGTTGAACTCCTTGACCTTCTGCCAGTCGATCGAGGCCCCGGCCGGGAGCTTGACCAGCCAGCGGGTGGTCTCGCCGGGGTCCTCGGTCGAGGCGTCGGAGCCGCCCGACGGCTTGGGGAGGCGGTCGAGCACGGTGCCGGGGCGGGCGGTGAGCTCGGTGGCCCGCAGTTCGCCGGGGTACTCGTAGACGCCGGTGATGGTGAAGGGGCTGTTCTCCAGACCGCGGACGGCGGTCCTGTCGCCGATCCTGAGCCCGGAGCGCTTGAGGAAGTCCCGGGTGACGGCGGCCTCGGTGTCGGCGGTGGGGGCCCGGCCCTGGAGGAGGTCGATCCGGCCCCGCCAGACCGGGTCGGCCAGGTCGGCCTCGCCGACCCGGGTGCTGATCAGGCCCTCGGAGCTGCTCGCGGCGGTGAACGGGCCGGAGAGCTCGGGCACCAGGGTGGCGCCGGCCGGGAGCAGTTGGCGGGCCAGCTCGTCGGGTGCGGTGTCGAGGGAGCGCTGCTGCGCGGGGGTGTACGTGGGGGCTTCGCCGGCCTTGGCGTCGTCCTTGGGGCTCTGGATGGTGAGCCCCTTCTCGGGGTCGGGCGCCTGCTTGACGGAGGAGCCGCGTTCGACGATGTGCACTTCGCCGACCGCCTGGCCCATGACCCGCGTCGCGTGTTCGGCGGGGGTGAGCTCGGCGCTGCGGAAGACCACGTCGGCGCCGGTGACGCCGAGGACGGGCAGGGCGACCATGGCGATGACGAGGGCGCTGCGGCCCTTGGCGCGCAGGGCGTCGCGGCGGGCGATGCGCAGGGCCACCCGCCAGGCGCTGAGCTTCACTCGTCCACCTTCAGGCTGTTGGTGGCGGCGCTGACGAGCAGGCTGGCGGCGTCCTGGCTGACGGATTCGTCGACCATCCGGCCGTCGCGCAGGAAGACGACCCGGTCGGCCCAGGCGGCGTGCCGGGCCTCGTGGGTGACCATCATGGCGGCGGCGCCGGCGTCGCAGCGGGCGCGCAGGACGGCGAGGACGGCCTCGCCGGTGGTGGAGTCGAGGGCGCCGGTGGGTTCGTCGGCGAGGACCAGCCGGCGGTCGCCGATCAGGGCGCGGGCGATGGCGACGCGCTGCTGCTGACCGCCGGACATGTCGTCGGGGAAGCGGTCGGCGAGTTCGGGGATGCCGAGCTCCTCCAGGGCGGCGAGGGCCTCGCGGCGGGCGGCGCGGGTGGACAGCCCGTCGAGTTCGCGCGGCAGCGAGATGTTCTCGGCGGCGGTGAGCGCCGGTATCAGGTTGTAGTCCTGGAAGACGTAGCCGACGGAGCGGCGGCGGACCCGGGCGAGCTTCTTGCGGTCGAGCTCGCCCAGGGCGACGCCCTCGACCAGGACCCGGCCGCCGCTCGGGGTGTCCAGGCCGCCGGCCAGGGTGAGCAGGGTCGACTTGCCGGAGCCCGAGGGGCCCATGACGGCGACGAACTCGCCGGGGTGGACCTTGAGGTCGACGCCGCGCAGGGCCTGGACCTCGGCGGCGCCGTGGCCGTGGACGCGGGTGACGTTCTCCAGGTGGAGCACCGGCGTCGGCCGGGCCTCTTGGGTGTGGGACATGGATTCCCCCCTCGTACTGGGTGTGCGCTCGGCGTCGGGGCCGAGCATGGTGGTTCGGTTGCCGCGGGGGCTCAGGCGCGCAGGCGGCGCCCGCGCTTGGCGGGCGCGGCGCCGTCGCGGGCGGCCTCGGCGGTGCGGGTCTGCAGGAGTTCGGCCTGCTGGGCGAGCCGGGTCTCGCAGTGGTCGAGCCAGCGGATCTCGGCTTCGGTCTGGAAGATGAGCTGGTCGAGGACGAGCAGCCAGGCCAGGTCGTTACTGGCGGAGGGCGTGGCGCCGGGGCGCTTCTCCCCCGCGAGGGCGCGGCCCTTGAGCCGGGTGTAGTCCTGGAGCGCCTTGATGCTGTGCCGGCGCTGGCCCTGGACGACGGCGGAGACGTCGACCCCGGGGACGGTCACCGCCATGGCGAGCTTGATCGCCAGTTCGTCGCGCGGGGGGTTGGTCCGGGGCACCGGGGTGTCGAACCAGGTCCGCAGCTCTTCCCGGCCCGCGTCGGTGGCGGCGTAGAACTGGTGGCCCTCGTCGTCCTCCCCCGCGGGCTCGACCAGCCCGTCGCGCTCCAGCCGCGACAACGTGGTGTAGACCTGCCCGACGTTGAGCGGCCAGGTGGCGCCGGTGCGCGCCTCGAACTCGGTGCGCAGCTGGTAGCCGTAGCGAGGGCCCTGGTCGAGCAGGGCGAGCAGACCGTGACGGATGGACATACCGAGTATGTATACCCGGTATGCCCTACCGTCTCAAGCCGCGCCCACCCGGTCGGGGGAGCGGGTACCGTCGTGCGGTGTGAGCCACTTGCGCATCGCCACCTTCAACCTCCTGCACGGCCAGCCGCTCGCCCCGGACGGCGCCCCGCAGCCCTACCCGTCCGACGCCGGCGAGCCGTTGGCCGAGGCGGTGGCCGCACTGGACGCCGACGTGCTGGCGCTCCAGGAGGTCGACCGGTACCAGGCGCGCTCCGGCGGCACCGACCAGGCGGCGGTGGCGGCCGCGGCCATGGGCGCCAAGGACTGGCGCTTCGCCGCCGCCCTGCACGGCCGCCCGGCACCGGTCGCGGGCTGGGTGCCGGAGCCGTCCGGACCGGGCGGCCTGCGGGTGTACGGGCCCGGCGAGATGGGCGACGGCGCCCCGCCCTCGTACGGGACGGCGCTGCTGACGCGGCTCCCGGTGCGGCACTGGCGGGCCCGGCGGTTCGCCCCGGCGCCGTTCGGGCTGCCGCTGCGGGTGGCCGGGCGGCGCGGGCTGACCCCGGTGCCGGACGAGCCGCGGGCGACGCTGGCGGCCGTCCTGGAGGGCGACCGCGGGCCGTTCACCGTGGTGGCGGCGCACCTGTCCTTCGTCCCCGGCTGGAACATGGCGCAGCTGGCCGGCATCCGGCGCTGGATCGCCGACCTGCCGCAGCCGTACCTGGTACTGGGCGACTTCAACCTGGTCGGCGCCGTGCCCCGCACGGTGCTCGGCGGGGCGACGGCGCTGGAGCGCACCGCGCCGCGGGTGCGGGTGCGCGAGCTGCGGGCGGCGCGGCGGGCCCGGCCGGCCCTGACCGAGGCGCGCCGGCGCCGGGTGCGCGAGCCGCGCCCCCGCCTGCAGGGCTGGTACGACCTGGCGCGCACGCCGACCTACCCCTCGCACCGGCCCGCGGTGCAGTTCGACCACGTGCTGGGAATCGGTGTGCCGCGCACGGCGGTCGGGCCGGCGGCGGCGCCGCGCGCGACGGTGTCGGACCACCGCCCGCTGCTGGTCGAGGTGTCGCTGTAGGGCGGCCCCGGACGCCTACTGGCGCGCCAGGACCCCGGCCTGCTGCGGGAGGTGGACGGTGGTGGCGGCCCGGGGCTCCCCCGGCCCGAGCGCGTGCGGGGGGTCGAACTGGAGCAGCAGCATGGCCGCGTCGTCGCCGAGCTGGCGCCCGACGTGGCGCACCACGTCCTCGTGCAGCCGCTGCAGGACGTCGGCCGGGCGGCCGGCCGCGCAGTGCGGGAAGCGTTCGGCGAGCGGGTAGAAGACGCCCGCGCGGTCGCGGGCCTCGATCACGCCGTCGGTGAACAGCAGCACCCGGTCGTCGCCCTGGAGCAGCAGCCGGTGCACCGGCGGTCGGACGTCGACCGGGTCGAGGACGCCCAGCGGCGGTACGGTCTCGGCGAGTTCGAGCGGCCGGACCTCCCCGCCGCGCAGCAGCAGCGGGGCCGGATGACCGCAGTTGACGATCTCCGCGGCGCCGTCGGGCCCGACGCCGATCAGCACCAGGGTGACGAACTCCTCCTCCACGCCCGGGTGGTCGTTCTCGTGCAGGGCGCGGTCGAGGCTGACGGCCAGCCAGCCGGCCACCCGGTCCAGGGCGGCCTCCTGGTGGGCGGCCTCGCGGAAGGCCCCGAGCACGGCGGCGGCCGTCTCCACCGCGCCGAGGCCCTTGCCGCGCACGTCCCCGACCACCGCCCGCACCCCGTGCCGGGTGTTGACCACCTCGTAGAGGTCGCCGCCGATCCGGGCGTGCGCGGCGGCGGCCTCGTAGTGGACGGCCGCCCGGACGGTGCCGACCCGCTCGGGGACGGGCCGCAGCAGCACCCGGCGGGCGATCGAGGCGACCAGCTGGGCGTCGGCCAGCGCCCGTTCCTGGCGCAGCCTCAGGGTGGCGCTGACCCAGCCGATCGCGGCGACGAGCAGGATCGCGAAGACGCTGGCGGCGTGCACGGACTCGCCGAGCGTGTCGCTGCGGAAGGCCATCAGGAAGGCCGCCGCCTCGGTGCCCAGACCGATGGCGAGCGGGTACCAGGTTCGGCGGCTGACCACGGCGGCCAGCGCGGGTACGGCGGTGAGGGCCGGTTCGACCGTCACCTCGGTGCCGCTGAGGTAGTCGAGGGCGACGATCAGCACCATGCCGAGGAACGGCAGCGCCAGCGCCGTCCTCGGCCAGGTGCCGGTCGCGCGCGGAGCGGGCCCCGGTGTCGGCCCGGTGAACCGCTCTCTGATCCATCCGGTCGCGCTCAACTTCGGTCTCTCCAGCAGAAGACGCCGATGCCCGAGGGCACCTGCGGTGATGACTGAGGGTCAGGGAATGCGGGCCTCGCTGGCGGCCGGAGTACGGGGGTTGACCGGTTACCGACCCCACAATAGGCGCGAAACGTGCATGACGCACAGGTTTCGGGCACTGGCATGATGACTTGGATGCTCTGCGTGACTCAATAGTCACTGTTCCCGATCAGGAGCCGTTCCAACTCTTTTCGGTCGGGAAGTCCTGCCGGACGGACGATCCGGCCACTGCGGACGTACAGGAACGACGCCGTGACCTGCTCGGGATCGACGCCCGCGTGCTCGGCCCAGGCCAGCCGGTAGACCGCGAGCTGCAACGGGTCGGCGGTCTCCTCCCGATGGGTTTTCCAGTCCACCACTTCGTAGCGTGACGCACCACCGGATTCCGACAACGCGTCATCCTCCCGGTAGACCGCGTCGATCCGTCCCCGCACCACCCGACCCGCCAGCACCAGCTGGAACGGCACCTCCACCCGGTGGGGCTTGCGCCGGGCGTACGGGGTGCGCAGGAACGCCTCCTTGAGCCGCTCCAGGTCCTGCTCGTCCTCGATGCCGTCGTCGTCGGCGCCGGGCAGCGCACCGGGCTCGACCAGCAGCAGCGGCTCGATCCGGGACTGCACCCAGGCGTGGAAGCGGGTGCCGCGCCGGGCCGCCGGCTGCGGGGGGCGCGGCATCGGGCGGGCCAGTTCGTGCGCGAAGCCGTCCGGGTCCGCGGCCAGCCGCAGCAGCTGGGTGGCGGACAGCGCGGCGGGCAGCGGCACGTCCCGCGCGGTGCGCCGGGACCGCTCCAACTCGCCCAGCAGCGCCGTCAGATCGCGGTCCCAGGAGGCGACCTGACGCTGGTCCTCGGGGGCCGTCTCCTCGGCTTCGGGGGCGGGCGCCCCCGCCACCCGGGCGCGCACCACCCCGGCGACCCGGCGGCGGGCGTGCTGGGCGGCCGGGTCCAGCGGCAGCGGCCAGGGGCGCTCGACCGGGGCGGCCAGCGCCGGGTTCTCGGCGCCCTTCTCCGGCTGCTCGGCCCAGTGCTCGACCTCGCCCGCGCCGGGCCGCTCGCAGTGCTCGCGCAGCCGCTCCAGGAAGGCGGACGGGCCGCGGACGGTCTTCTGGCTCGGCCCCCACCAGTGCCCGGAGGCCAGCAGCAGCGACCTGGGCCGGGTGAACGCCACGTAGCCCAGGCGCAGTTCCTCGACGCCGGAGTGCTCGGCCAGCTCCTTCTTGAACGCCGCCATCGACTTCCCGTTCCACCCGCCGCGCACGTCGGGCAGAGTTTCGGCGTCGCCGCGCAGGGCGTGCGGGAGCACCCGCTTGGTGCTCGTCCAGCGTTCGCGCGGGCTCGACGACGGGAATGCGCCCCGCACCAGACCGGGGACGGCCACCACGTCCCACTCCAGGCCCTTGGACTTGTGCGCGGTGAGCACCTTCACGGTGTCCTCGCCGCCGGGCAGGCTGCTGTCCAGGCCGCGGTCGTACTCCTGGGCGGCGCGCAGGAAGCCGAGGAAGGCGGCCAGGCCCGGGTCGCCGTCGAGGTCGGCGAAGGAGGCGGCGACGTCCAGGAAGGCGTACAGGGTCTCCCGCCGCCGGGCGGCCAGGGCCTGCGGGGAGGCGGCGAGTTCGACCTCCAGACCGGTGACGGACAGCACCCGGTGCAGCACGTCCATCAGCGGGTCGGCGAGCGAGCGCCGCAGTTCGCGCAGCTCGACGGCGAGCCGGGCGAAGCGCACCCGGGCCTCGGCGGAGAACGGCAGCTCGTCCGGCTTCCCGTCCTCACCGGCCGAGGGGTCCAGGAAGGTCTCCACCGCGTCGGCCAGCGAGACCACCTCGGTCGGATCGGCCTCGGCGACCGCCGCGGCCAGCGCCTCGACGCCCTCCGGCCGGTCGGTGCGCACCAGGTCGGCGGCCCGGCGGCCGAGCAGCGCGAGGTCGCGCGGGCCGATCCGCCAGCGCGGGCCGATCAGCAGGCGCACCAGCGCCGCGTTGGCGGTCGGGTCCTGCAGCACCTCGCAGACCGCCACCAGGTCGGCCACCTCGGGCAGCTGCAGCAGCCCGCCCAGGCCCACCACCTCGACCGGCACCTCCCGGGCGACCAGCGCGGCGTGGATGTCCGGGAAGGCCGCGCCGCCGCGGCACAGCACGGCGATCCGGCCGGGCGCGGTGCCGGTGCGCACCAGGTGCGCGATCGAGTCGGCCAGCCAGTCGACCTCCTCGGCGTGGGTGGGCAGCAGCGCCGCCCGCACGAAGCCGTCCCGCTCGGCGCCGGGGGCCGGGCGCAGCGCCTCCACGCCCTCGTGCATCTCCCGCAGCGGGGCGGCGAGTTCGTTGGCGAAGGCGAGCAGCCGGCCGCCGCTGCGGCGGTTCTCGCTGAGCGCGTAGCGGGCGGCGGGGCGGCCGTCGGCCTTCGGGAAGTGCCGGGGGAACTCGTCGAGGTTGGCCACGGAGGCGCCGCGCCAGCCGTAGATCGCCTGACAGGGGTCGCCGACGGCGGTCACCGGGTGACCGCCGCCGGTGCGGGCGCCGTCGGAGGGGGCGCCGAACAGGCCCGCGAGCATCAGCCGCTGGGCGACCGAGGTGTCCTGGTACTCGTCCAGCAGCACCACCTTGAACTGGTCGCGCAGCAGCTCCCCGACCTCCGGGCGCTGCTGGGCCAGGCGGGCGGCGGCGGCGATCTGGTCGCCGAAGTCCATCAGCCCGGCGGAGCGCTTGCGGCGCCGGTAGTCCTCGACGAGGCGCAGCAGCTCCAGCCGGGCCCGGGCGGTGACCGGGACGGCCCGCAGGTCGTCGTTGGTCAGCTTGACGGTGGCGAGGGTGTCCAGCAGCCGCTCGTCGAACTCGCGCAGGGTCTGCGGCTCGACCAGGTGCTCGGCGAGTTCGCCGTCCAGCGCGGCCAGGTCGGCGACCAGGTTGGAGAAGGTGCCGGTGAGGGCGGGGAACGGGCCACGGGCGGTGCGCAGCACCTTGGCGGCGAGCTGGAAGCGGGTGGCGTCGGCGAGCAGCCGGACGTCCGGCTCGATGCCGATCCGCAGGCCGTGCTCCTTGAGCAGGCGCCCGGCGAAGGCGTGGTAGGTGGAGATCTCCGGGTCGCCGAGCGGCTCGGCGGCGGCCCGGTCGGCCGCCCTCCCCCAGTCCTCGTCCGGGAGTGCCCCCTGCCCGCCGAGACGCAGCGAGGCCCGCACGCGCTCGGAGAGCTCGCCGGCGGCCTTGTTGGTGAAGGTGAGGCCGAGCACCTCCTCGGGCCGTACGGCACCGGAGCCGACCAGCCAGACCACGCGGGCGGCCATCACCGTGGTCTTGCCGGAGCCGGCGCCGGCCACGATCACGGCCGGTTCCAGGGGGGCGCCGATGGCCGCCATCTGCTCCCGGTTGAACGGGATCCCCAGCAGCTCCTTGAGCTGGTCGGGATGGCTGAGCACGGCGGTCACCCCGCAACCGTAACCGGAGCGACGGACAAACCCCGCCCGGCCGTTCCCCGCCCGCCCCCTACTCGACGAGTTGGGTGCCGTCCCGCTGGGCGGAGCAGCTGCGGCGGAAGGCGCAGCGGTCGCAGCCCGCGCCGGTCCGCGGGACGAAGCGCTCGGCGAGGACCTTCCCGGCCGCCTCGGCGAGCAGGTTCTCGATCCAGGGCTCGCCCTCCGGCGGCTCCTGCCGCTGCACCTTGGGGGCGTCCGAGGCGGCCTTGGCGGCGGGCTCGCGCAGGTGGACCAGTTCGGCGCCGCCGGTGTCCGGCGGGTGCCCGGTGAAGCCGGGCAGCTCGTTCAGGGCGCCGGCCCGGACGGCGAGCTGGTAGACGGCGAGCTGCTTGTGCTCGGGCAGCGACTTGTCGGTGGGTATCTGCTTGCCGGTCTTGAAGTCGACCACGTAGGCGCGCCCGGCCGCGTCCTTCTCCACCCGGTCCATCGAGCCGCGGATGCGCACCGCGACGCCGCCGACGTCGAGGGTGACGTCGAAGCCGTGCTCGGTGGCGACGAGGTCCCGGCCGCGCTCCAGGACGTGCCAGTTGAGGAAGCGCTCCAGGGCGGCGCGGGCCTCGGTCTTCTCCTGCTGGGACTTCCAGGGCGCGTCGAAGGCCAGCGCGTCCCAGACGGTGTCCAGCCGCTCCATGAGCACGGCGAGGTCGGCGGGGGTGCGGCCGGAGCCGACCTCGTCGGCGAGGGCGTGCACCACGTTGCCGAAGCCCTGGGCGGCCGAGCCCGCGCCGCGGGCCTTGACCTCCTTGTCCAGGAACCACTGCAGGGAGCAGCTCTCCAGCTGTTCCAGCCCGCTGCCGGACAGCCGGACCGGCACGTCGGCGCTGCGCAGCGGTTCGGGGGCGGTGGTGGGGTCGTCCAGGCCCCACCAGCGCTCGGGCTGGGCGGCGGGCACCAGCGGCAGCCCGTCCTCGTCGGTAGCGGCGGCCAGGGTGGCGAGCCGTTCGGCGGCGGCGCGGCGCAGTTCGGGCGAGCGGGCGGGGTCGACGGTGACGGCGCGCAGTTCGGCGACCAGTGCGGCGACGGACAGCGGGCGGCGCGGGCGGTGGGTGACGTCCTCGACGGTGACCGGCGGGGTGCGGCGGACCACCTTGCCGGTCCGGGGGTCGACGTCCTCGCGGTAGAGCTCGCGCAGGAAGCGGGACGGTTCGTCGCCGTCGTCGGCGGGGGCCTTGACGGCGGTGACGATCAGCCGCTCCTTGGCGCGGGTCGCGGCGACGTAGAAGAGCCGGCGCTCCTCGCCGAGCAGGGCGCCCGGGGAGAGCGGTTCGGCGAGGCCGTCGCGGCCGATCCGGTCGGCCTCCAGCAGGGAGCCGCGGCGGCGCAGGTCGGGCCAGAGACCGTCCTGGACGCCGGCCACCACGACCAGGCGCCACTCCAGGCCCTTGGAGCGGTGGGCCGTCATCAGGCGCACCGCCTCGGGGCGCACCGCCCGGACGGTGAGGGTGTCGGCGGCGATGTCCTGGGCTTCGAGCTCGGCGAGCAGGTCCAGGGCGCTGCGGTGGCCGGTGACCTGCTCCTCGGCCCGGGCGGCGGTCTCGAACAGGGCGCACAGCGCGTCCAGGTCGCGGTCGGCGTTGCGGCCGGCCGCGCCGCCGCGCAGGGCGGCCCGTTCGAGCCGCTCGCGCCAGCGCCGGCTGCCGTCCCACAGCTCCCAGAGCGCCTCCTCGGCGGTGCAGCCGCCGGCCAGCTGTTCGCGGACCTTGCGCAGCAGGGTGCCGAGGTCGCGGGCGCGGCGGGCGTGCGCGGGGTCGAGGGCGACGAGGCGCTCGGGTTCGGCGAGGGCCTCGCGGATCAGTTCGGCGGCCGGGCGCGGGACGGCGGCGGGGCGGCCATCGGCGCGCAGCGCGGCGCGTTCCTCCTCGCGCAGGGCGCGGCCGAGCCGGCGCAGGTCGGAGCCGTCGAGGCCGCCGAGCGGGCCGGTGAGCAGGGCGTGCGCCACGTCGGTGGTGAGCGGGTCGGGGGCGTCCGGGTCGCCCTGCTTGTCCCGGGCGGCCTGCTCGGCGCAGGCCCGCAGGGCGAGCAGCAGCTGGGCGACGGCCGGCTCCTCGCGCAGCGGCAGGTCGTCGCCGTCGATCTCCAGCGGGACGCCGGCCGCGCCGAGCGCCCGCCGCACCCCGGGGATGGAGCGGGCGCCGGCCCGGACGAGCACGGCCATCTCGCCCCAGGGCACGCCGTCCTCCAGGTGGGCGCGGCGCAGCAGGTCGGCGATCGAGTCCAGCTCGGCGCCGGGGGTCGGGTAGGTGTAGACCTCGACCCTGCCGCCCTCGCGGGAGGGCAGCAGGGCGCGGTGCTGGGCGAGCTTGTCGGCGGGCAGCCGGCCCATCGGCATCCGGCGGGCGACTTCCCGGGAGGCGGCGAGCAGCACGGCGCCGGAGCGGCGGGAGACCCGCAGCACCTTGACCTCGGCGGGGCTGCCGTCGGCCCGCCGGAAGGCCTGCGGGAAGTCGAGGATGCCGTTGATGTCGGCGCCGCGGAAGGCGTAGATCGACTGGTCCGGGTCGCCGACCGCGACGAGGTCGCGCCCGCCGCCGGCCAGCTGGCGCAGCAGCCGGACCTGGGAGGGGTCGGTGTCCTGGTACTCGTCGACGAAGACGACCTCGTAGCGCCGCCGCAGCTGCTCGCCGACCTCGGGACGCTCGGCGAGCAGCACGGCGCGGTGGACGAGTTCGGCGTAGTCGAGGACGCCGCGCAGGTCGAGGACGTCGAGGTAGTCGGCCAGGAAGTGCGCGGCGGCGGCCCAGTCGGGGCGCTGGACGCCCTGCGCGAAGCGTTCCAGTTCGGCTTCGCCGAGGCCGAGTTCGCGGCTGCGGGCGAGGACGGCGCGGACCTCGTCGGCGAAGCCGCGGGTGGTCAGGCAGGCGCGCAGGTCCAGCGGCCACTCGATGCGGGTGCTGCCGTGCTTGGCGTCCTCGGCGCCGCCGGCCAGCAGCTCGCGGACCATGACGTCCTGCTCGGGGCCGGAGAGCAGCCGCAGCGGCTCGGCGTAGTCCGCCGGGTCCTGGTGGGCGCGCAGCAGGGCGTAGCAGAAGGAGTGGAAGGTGGTGGCCTGCGGGGCGGCGGCCGAGCCGCCGAGCCGGCCGGACATCCGGTCGCGCAGTTCGGTGGCGGCCTTGCGGCTGAAGGTGAGGACGAGGATCCGCTCGGGGTCGGTGCCGTCCTCGATCCGCCGGGCGACCGCCTCGACCAGGGTGGTGGTCTTGCCCGTGCCCGGTCCGGCCAGCACCAGCAGCGGCCCGCCGGTGTGCTCGACCACGGCGCGCTGGTAGGCGTCCAGCACGGGTGGGTCGGGCTGGACGAGCGGGCTGCGCACGAGCCGGTAGGGGGAGCTCACGAACTGGTCCTGGGGGTCGAACGGTGGGGCACGGCGGAGGCGGACCCGTCGGGCCCGCCCGTACCGAGCCTACGATCCTGCCCCGTCATTCCCGTCCGCGCGGCGGTTTCGGCACAATGCGACCCGGGCCGGGCCTACGCCTGCGCGCCGTCCCAGCGGGCCCGCTTCAGGTCGACCCGGGGCGGGTCGGCGAGTTCGCGCAGCGGGGTTCCCTCGTCGCCGTAGTGGGCGAGGGCGCGCTGCTCGTGCCCGGGCAGCAGGCGGCCGTCCGCGCGGATCACCCGCCACCAGGGCACCGAGCCGCCGTACAGTGCCATCACCCGGCCGACCTGCCGGGGGCCGCCCTGGCCGAGGTATTCGGCGACGTCGCCGTAGGTCATCACCCTGCCGGGTGGAATCCGCTCGGTCAGGTCGAGCACCAGTTCGGCGAACGGCGGCAGGGCGTCCGGAAGACCGTCGTGTGTTGCGTCCGTCACCTGCGGCATTCTTCCTTACAGGGGCGCGTCCGTGGCCCGGTGCGTACGATCCGCCGCGCCCGATCCGCCCCCTGTCCCGCACGGGACGCCGGGGCATGCCACCATCTTCCGGGGCGGTGAGTGGTGATACGAGGACAAGACCAGATGACCGGGACGGCTGACGTGGGCGTGGACAAGGACTCCGACGAGTCCGCCTCCGCCGTGCCGTCGACGCCCGGGAACGAGAGCGAAGGCCGGCCCGAACCGGGCCCGACGCCGGAAGTCTCCCTGATCAAGGACCGAACGATCAAGACCCCCGCACCCGCGAAGGCCCCCGGACAGCCCGGCCCTCCCGCGGCCGAGACCACCTCGGCCCCGGAGCCGGCGCTCCCGACGGCCCCTGCCGTCCCGCCCGAGGACCACGAGCCGCCGGACCACGACCCGCTGGACGAGGCCCCGCACCTGGACGTCGACGAGCCGCTGCTCGCCGCCCGCGCGCACCGCCCGTCCGACCTGATCCGCTTCCTGGCCGGCGTCCTCGGGATAGTCGCCGTCTTCGTGCTGGCCGGCATCGCCACCGGGACCACCAGCGGCATCGAGCAGGACATCGCCTCCAACGCGCCGCACTTCTCCGCGGTGTTCTCCACCATCACCGGCCTGCTCTCCAGCGTCGCGGTGCTCGCCGTGCCGCTGGCCTTCGCCGTCGAACGGCTGATCAAACGCGACGGCCTGCGGGTCGCCGACGGCGTGCTCGCCTCGGTGCTGGCGTACGGCGTCTCGCTCGGCATCGACTGGTGGGTGGCCGAGGGCGCCTCCGAGCACACCCGGGACGCGCTGACCAGGCTGCCCCTGGACAGCAACGGCACCCTCACCGACCCGGTGCACGGCTACCTCGCCCCGGTGATCGCCTACATGACCGCCGTCGGCATGTCGAGCAGACCCCGCTGGCGGGTCGCCCTGTGGGTGGTGGTGGTCTTCAGCGGGGTCACCGAGCTGCTCGGCGGCTACACCACCCCGCTGTCGCTGATGCTCACCGTGCTGATCGGCTGGTCCGTCGCCTACGGCACGCTGTACGCGATCGGCTCCCCCAACATCCGGCCCACCGGCCAGCACCTGATGATCGGCCTGCGCAAGGTCGGCTTCACCCCGGCCGGCGCCGTGCGCGCCCCCGACGCCCCCGGCGGCACCCGCCGCTACCACGTCACCCAGCAGGGCGGCCCCCCGCTGGACGTGCACATCATCGACCGCGAGCAGCAGGCCTCCGGCTTCTTCTACCGGGCCTGGCGGCGGCTGCGGCTGCGCTCGGTCGCGGTGCGCCGCAGCCCCCAGTCGCTGCGCCAGGCGCTGGAGCAGGAGGCCCTGATCGCGTACGCGGCGGCCGCCTCGGGCGCCCGCGCGCCGCAGCTGGTCGCCACCTCCGAGCTCGGCCCGGACGCCGCGATCCTGGTGTACGAGAACGTCGAGGGCCGCACCCTGGACGAGCTGGCCGACGAGGAGGTCACCGACCCGGTGATGGCCTCGGTCTGGCAGTCGGTGGCCGCCCTGCACGAGCGCCGGATCGCCCACCGCCGGCTCACCGGCGAGTCGCTGCTGGTGGTGGACGAGCGCACCGGCTGCCTGGTCAACCTCTCCGGCGGCGACATCGCCGCCACCGACCTGACGCTGCGCATCGACGTCGCCCAGCTGCTCACCACCTTCGCGCTGCGGATCGGCCCGGAGCGCGCCGTCGCCACCGCCAACGCGGTGCTCGGCGCCGAGCGGGTCGCCCAGGCGCTGCCGCTGCTCCAGCCGGTCGGGATGAGCCGCTCCACCCGGGTCGACCTCGCCAAGCTCACCAAGGAGCGCAAGACCGCCGCCCGGGCCAGGGCGCTGGAGCAGGTCGCGGCCGGCGAGCGCACCCAGCAGCAGGCCGAGGAGGACATCGCGGTGGCCGGCGAGGACCTGCTGAGCCGCATCCGCGGCCAGATCCTCCAGATCGCCCCCGAGGCCCCGATGGCCCCGGTCAAGCTGGAACGGCTGAAGCCGAAGAGCCTGATCATGGTGATCGCGCTGACCTTCGCCGCCTACCTGGCCCTGACCACCATCAAGCCGGCCCAGCTGAAGCTCTCCCAGATGAACTGGGCCTGGGCCGCGGCCGCCCTGCTCGCCGCCGCCTTCAGCTACGTCGCCGCCGCGATGAGCCTGACCGGCTTCGTCCCCGAGCGGCTGCCGTTCCGGCGCACCGTCGCCGCCCAGCTGGCCGGCTCCTTCGTCAAGCTGGTCGCCCCCGCCGCGATCGGCGGCATCGCGCTCAACACCCGGTACCTGCAGAGGGCCGGCATCCGCTCGGGCCAGGCGGTGGCCTCGGTCGGCGCCTCCCAACTGGCGGGCCTGGCCGGGCACCTGCTGCTGCTGTTCAGCTTCGGCCTGATCACCGGCAGCCAGACCAACGGCGACCTCTCCGCCTCCCGCGCGGTGATCATCGGCGTGCTGAGCGCCGCCGTGCTCGCCCTGGTGGTGGCCGCCGTCGCGCCGCTGCGCCGGTTCGTGCTGGGCCGGCTGCGCTCGCTGTTCTTCGGCGTGGTGCCGCGGATGCTCGACCTGATGCAGACGCCCAGCAAGCTGGTCACCGGCTTCGGCGGCATCCTGCTGCTGACCCTCTCCTTCACCGCCTGCCTGGACTTCTCGGTGCAGGCCTTCGGCGGCGACGTCAGCTTCTCGGCCGTCGCGGTGGTCTTCCTGACCGCCAACGCGGCCGGCTCGGCGATCCCCACCCCCGGCGGCATCGGCCCGGTCGAGGTCGCCCTGATCGGCGCCCTGACCGTCGCCGACGTCTCCCCCACGATCGCCACCCCGGCGGTCTTCCTCTACCGGGCGCTCACCTTCTGGCTGCCGGTGCTGCCGGGCTGGATCGCCTACAACGTGCTCCAGCGCAAGAAGGCGCTCTGAGCCGCCCCGGGCACCGCCGACCTCCCCGCGCGCACCGGAGCACGGAAAAGGGCCCGCCGGACGGCGGGCCCTTCCACGGTGGGGGCGTCGGTCAGTAGACCGGCTTGTGCGGCTCGATCTGGTTCACCCAGCCGAGCACGCCGCCGCCCAGGTGCACGGCGTTGCCGAAGCCGGCGGCCTTCACCACGGCCAGCACCTCGGCCGAGCGCACGCCCGACTTGCAGTGCAGCACGATCTTCCTGTCCTGCGGCAGCTTCTCCAGCGCGTCGCCCATCAGGAACTCGTTCTTCGGGATCAGCACCGCGCCGGGGATGTTGACGATCTCGTACTCGCCGGGCTCGCGGACGTCGATGAGGTAGATGTCCTCCTTGTCGTCCTGCCACTGCTTGAGCTGCTGCGAGGTGATGGTCGAACCGGCGGCGGCGGCCTGCGCCTCCTCCGACACGACGCCGCAGAAGGCCTCGTAGTCGATCAGCTCGGTGACCGTCGGGTTCTCGCCGCAGACGGCGCAGTTCGGGTCCTTGCGGACCTTCACCTGGCGGTAGTTCATCTCCAGGGCGTCGTAGATCACCAGCCGGCCGACCAGCGGGTCGCCGATGCCGGCGAGCAGCTTGATCGCCTCGTTGACCTGGATCGAGCCGATGGACGCGCACAGCACGCCCAGCACGCCGCCCTCGGCGCAGGAGGGGACCATGCCCGCCGGCGGGGCCTCCGGGTAGAGGCAGCGGTAGCAGGGGCCGTGCTCGGCCCAGAACACGCTGGCCTGGCCGTCGAAGCGGTAGATCGAGCCCCACACGTACGGCTTGCCGAGCAGCACCGCGGCGTCGTTCACCAGGTAGCGGGTGGCGAAGTTGTCGGTGCCGTCCACGATCAGGTCGTAGCCGGAGAAGATCTCCATGACGTTGGAGTTGTCGAGGCGCTCCTCGTGCAGCACCACGTCGACGTACGGGTTGATCTCCTTGACCGAGTCGCGGGCCGACTCCGCCTTGGACCGGCCGATGTCCGACTGACCGTGGATCACCTGGCGCTGCAGGTTCGACTCGTCGACCACGTCGAACTCGACGATGCCCAGCGTTCCGACACCGGCGGCGGCCAGGTACAGCAGGGCCGGCGAGCCGAGGCCGCCGGCGCCGACGCACAGCACCTTGGCGTTCTTCAGCCGCTTCTGCCCCGCCATGCCCACGTCCGGGATGATCAGGTGGCGGGAGTACCGGCGGACCTCGTCAACGGTGAGCTCGGCGGCCGGCTCGACCAGGGGTGGCAACGACACGGGGACTCCGATGGGTCTTGTTCGGGTGGCCAGGGCCAACCGCGCTGCGGGTTGCTGCTCCGCCACTCGGGTGGCTGTCTAGGCCAACAGTGTCACGCCCCCTCGCTATTCCGAGACAGCCCGTCCGATGGGCGAGACGGGCGGCACCGGATCGTGGAACCGGCGGCGGGGCCCCGGAAAAGCGCCCCGAGCCCGTGGTTGACGGGCCCGGGGCACCGCGCGGCACGCTCACACCCGGCAGGCCGTCTCCAGCCACACGTCGCCCAGCGACTCCTCCAGCGGCACCTGCGTCCGCCATCCGAGACGGTCCCGGGCGGTGCGCACGTCCGCCTGCCGCCACGGCACCGGCTCGCCCGGCACCGCCCGGCCCTCCGGGCGGTGCCCCTCCGGCCGGTGCCCCGGCAGGTGGTGGCCGGGCAGGTGGTCGCCGCCCGCCCCGGCAGCCTGCGCGGGCAGCAGGACCTGCCGGTTCTCCTCGACGATCTGCCCCTCGAAGCCCGAGGCCCGCACCAGCAGCTGGGCCGCGTCCCGGGCCCGCACGGCGTGCCCGCTGCCGATGTTGATCACCCCGGTGGCGGCCGACACCGCGGCCGCCCGGATGGCCCGCGCGACGTCCCGCACGTCCACGAAATCCCGGTATCCGGACAGGTCCGGCATCCGCACCTGGTGCTCGTCCCGCTCCAGCGCCCGCCGCAGGCCCTCGGCCAGCCGCCCGAACAGCGAGGCGGTCGGCGCCCCCGGGCCCACCACGTCGAACACCCGCAGCACCGCCGCGTCCAGCCCGGAGGCCAGCACCAGCTCCGTCCCGGCCAGCTTGGACACCCCGTACGGGCCGACCGGCCGCGGCTCGGCCTGCTCGGACACCGGCACCCCGCCGGGCACCGGCCCGTACTCGGCGGCCGAGCCGACGTGCACCAGCCGGGCCGGCTCCCGGCTGCGCCGGATGGCCTCGCAGACGGTCGCGACGGCCAGCGTGTTCGACCGGATCAGGGTGCGCGAGCTGCCGTAGGTGGCGCCCGCGCAGTTGATCACCACCTGCGGCGCGACCGCGTCCAGGAACCGGGCCAGCGCGCCCGGGCTCCCCGTGGTCAGGTCGAAGCGGATGTCGGCCGAGTCGCGCCGGCCGAGCACCGTCACCTGCAACTCCTGGTCCATCAGCAGACGATCGGTGACCCGGCGGCCGATGAAGCCGTCGGCGCCCAGCAGCAGCACCCTCATCGGGGGTGTCCTTCCACGAAGCCAGTTCGGGACGACCTGGCGGACTGAGTTCAACGAACGGGACGAGAGCGGGGATCACGCGGCGGATCCCCGCGGTGGAGCGACGGAGCGGGTGGACGGTGTCGGCGGACGGCGCTCAGCGGTGCGAGCCGGCCCGGCCGAGCACCGCCCCGGCGTACGCCAGCAGCGCCACCGCGACGGTGCCGCCGCCGAGCAGCCAGGCCTCCGGGGCGGAGCGCCCCAGGGCGAGCGGCCCGAGCACCGCGGCGGCCCCGGCCGACGCCGCCGCCGCGGCGGCGGCCGTCCGGCCGCACCGCGCCAGCAGCACCGGCAGCACCAGCAGCAGGCCCAGCACGCCCTGCGCCGCCCACTGGGCGGGGCCGGCCCGCTCGACCGCCAGGTGCAGCGGCCCGCCGCCGTGGCCCGGCCCGGGGCGCGGCGCGACGACGGCCAGCACGGCCAGCGCGGCGAAGCTCAGCACCCCGAGCACCGCCAGGTGCAGGGCCAGCGCGACCGGGAGCACCGGCCGCATCCGGGCCCGGAACTCGGCCAGGGTGCCCGCCGTACCCAGGTGGCCGCGGCCGACCTGCCGGTACCAGCGGGCCGTCCGCTCGGCCGCCCCGGCCGAGACCGCCGCCGCCAGCACCAGCGCGACGGCCTGCGGACGGTCCCCGCCCGGTACGGCCGAGGGGAGCAGCAGCAGCGCGGCCAGGCCCAGCCCGTGGCCCAGCGCCGCCGGGCGCAGCCGGGAGCCCGGGAGCGGCCGGGGCGCCGGTGCCCCGGCGGGCCCCGGCCCCAGGGCGTCCGGCGGGCGGACGGGTCCGGCGCACGGCGGGCCGGGATCGGCCGGGGACGGCGCGGTCAGCGCGGGCAGCAGCACCAGCGGGACGGCGGCGGACAGCAGCACCGGCCAGCGCGGCCCGAGCGCGGCCACCCCCGCGCAGGGCAGCGCGGCCAGCGCGGCGGCGGTCAGCGCGGCCCGGGCGGCGGCTCCGCCCGACCGCCGCTCCACCGGCCGGGGCGCCGGCGGGCGGCGGGGCACCCGGGCGTACAGCTCCTCGGCCAGCGAGAAGAGGTCGGCGTGCCGGCAGCGGGCGGCGGTGTCCGGGCCGAGCCCGGCCTCCTCCAGCCCGGCGGCGATCTCCAGCGGGTCGACGGCGCGCTCGCACAGCCCGCGGTGCTCCGCCATCACCTCGCGCACCGGGTCCGCGCTGCCGCCGAGCAGGGTCCCGCCCGGCATCAGCGGGCCTCCGCGAGTTCGGCCCGCCGCCCGGCCGGCTCCCGCGCCCCGTCCGGGTTCGCGTTCCCCTCCTCCGGGGTGCCGCCCCCGCGCGGGCCGTCGGCCAGCCAGTACTCGGCGGGACGGGCGAACGGGCGCGGCGCGGGCCCGCCCTCCCCGCCGCCCCCGCCGCCGGGGAAGGCCGGGTACTGCGAGACCAGCTCCAGGTAGATCTCCCGGAACGCGCCGATCACCGGCTCCACGGCGAAGCGTTCCTGCGCCCGCAGCCGCCCGGCCAGCCCGAGCCGGCCCCGCCGCTCCTCGTCGCGCAGCAGCGCCAGGCAGGCGCCGGCCAGGGCGCGCGGATCGCGGGCGGGCACCAGCAGCCCGGTCGGCCCGACCACCTCGCGGGCCACCCCGACATCGGTGGAGACCACCGCCCGGCCGCTGAGCATCGCGTCCGCGAGCAGCCGGGGGCTGCGCAGGGAGAGCCCCGAGAAGACCGTCGCCGTGCCCGCCTCCCAGGCCCCGGCGAGGGAGCCGGGCCGCCCGGCGAAGTCCACCGCCGCGGCCACCCCCAGCCGTTCGGCCACCGCCGCGCAGTGCGCCCGGTAGCCGGGCGCCGCCTCCTCGCCGTACACCACCAGCCGGGCGCCGGGCAGTTCGGCGCGGACCCGGACGAGGGCGTGCAGCGCGAGTTCGAGGTCCCGGCCCGGCTCCAGCGCGCCCGCCCACACCAGGGTCGGCGCCGCGGGCTCCGGCCCGGCGGCCGGGCGGTCCACCGCCGGCGTGCCCTCGTACACCACCCGGGTGCGCGCCGGGTCGGCCCCGCAGCGGCGCTGCCACTGCTGGTCGTGGGCGCTGCCGGGGGTGAGTATCGCGGCCTGCCGGTAGGTCTCCCCGGTGAGCGCCCGGAAGAAGGACAGCAGCAGGGCGCGGACCGGCCACCGGTACGGCGCCTCGCGGTAGCCGAGGTACTGCTCGCGCAGGTGCAGGCCGTGCTCGGTGACCACGAACGGCACCCCGTGCAGGTGCCGGGCCACCAGGGCGGGCAGCGCGGCCGGACCGCCGCCGACCACGTGGCACAGGTCGGCCGCGCCGAGGCCGCCGGGGCCGGTGCCGTACCAGGGCGCGGACAGCGGGCGCAGGCACTGCTCCAGCAGGTCCGCCGCGACCAGCACGTCGCACACCAGCGGCTGCCCGGCCGAGGTGTCCGCGCCGGGCAGCCGCCAGATCCGCTCCAGCAGCCGGCGGGCGTGCGCGGAGGCCAGGAAGGCGGGCAGCGTGCCGTCCTCCCGGGCGAGCGCCGCCAGCCGGTACAGCCCGGGCCCGAAGCCGGCTCTCTCCGCGGGCAGCACCAGGGCCCGCACCAGTTGTTCGTACGCCCCGGCGTACCGGCGTCTGCGCACCGCGCCCGGCGCCCGGCCGCCCGGCCGGCGCCCCCACAGCGCCAGCTCGTGCGGGCCGCGCAGGACGGCCGGCAGCCGCTCCGCGGTGTCCGGGGCCCGCCGGACCGGCCCCGGCCGCGGGCCGGTCAGCAGGTACAGCTCGAACCCGTGCTCCGGCAGGCCCTCGGCCAGCCGCTCGCACCAGCCCCCGGCACCACGCCGGGAATGCGGACGGACACCCTCGGTGAGCAGGGCAACGCGCACGGGAGACCTCCAGGGCAGAGCGGATTCGCTGGGCGGGATCACGGACGGATCGACGGATTTCCGGGCGGCCCGGGCGGTCGCCCGGGGCGCCCCCGCACGACGGCGGGAACGGTCGGGGAAGGGAGGTCCGGTCGGCCCGGGTCGGCGCCGCGGTGCCTCCGTGCGGCCCGCCGGCGGCCCGGTCGCGGCCGCGCCGCGTTCCGTTCCCCCGGGCTCCCGCCCGCTTCGGCGGTCGGGCCCGGCCCGCCGGAACCCCTCGGCCGCGGCCGCCCTCCGGTTCCTCCGGCGGCCGCGACTCCCCCACACCTGTTCGGTCCGACAGCAGAAAGGTAGGACCGGCCCTGGCCGATCCATCGGTCACATGCCTGCCTGCCACCTGATCGAGTGAACCGCCGTGACCTCGACCCGATCCGGGCCGTTACCGGGCGGTATGCGCGGCCGCCCGCGCGGCCCCGCCCGGGCGCGCGATCGGCCCGCCGCGGCGCGCGCCCCACCCGCGCCGTGCGCTCGGCCGGTGACGTGCGCTCAGCCGGCGGTGTGCGCGATCAGCTCCCGTACCGCCCGGGCGACCTCGTCGGGGTGCTCCATCATCGCCACGTGCCCGGATTCCGGCAGCACCAGCAGCCGGGCGTCCGTGAAGGCCGCGCAGGCGCGGCGGGCCGAGCGGTAGGAGACCAGTTTGTCGCGCAGCCCGTACACCAGCAGCACCGGCGCCCCGACCCGCTCGGCCTGCCGCCACAGCGCCTGGTCGCCGCGCTCCGTGTACGCCGAGACGATGCCGCGGGCCGAGCCGACCAGCGCCTGCATCGCGTGCGGCACCTCCAGCCGGCGCCGGTACTCGGCGACCGCCTGGGCCCGGGTCTCCGGGCTCAGGCCCTCCGGAGCGCCGTAGACCAGCCGCAGCAGGTCCTCGGTGGCCGCCTCCGCGTCGCGCCCGCCCGCGGACAGCCGGCGCAGCACCGCGGGCACGCCGGGCACCGCGAGCAGACCGGTCGGCCAGGCGGAGCGCTGCGGGGGCAACTCGGGCAGCGCCGGGGAGACCAGGGTGAGGCTGCGCACCAGGTCCGGGCGCACGGCCGCCAGCCGGACGGCGACCGCGCCGCCCAGCGAGTTGCCGAACAGGTGGACCGGGCCGCGGCCGGAGGCCTCCAGGTAGCCGATCACCGCGCGGACGTGGCCGGAGACGGTGAGGTTGCCGTCGGTGGGCGGGTGGGAGCGGCCGAAGCCGGGCAGGTCCACGGCCTCGCCGTCGACGTACCCGGAGAGCCGGCCCATCAGGGCCTCCCAGTTGGCGGCCGAGCCGCCGAGGCCGTGCACGAAGAGCCCGGGCTCGCGCCCGTCGGCGACGCCGTCGGCGGCGGGCCGGTGCACCGCGAGCACCGCGCCGGGGACCTCGACCGTACGTACCTGCTGCTCAGCGCTGCTCATGGTGGACGATGGTAGTGAGCCCCGCCCCGGAAGCGCCGGGGTGGTCGGGCCGTGGGCCGCCTCCGTCCCACCACTGCCGAGGCCGAGGTCAGCGCCGTATTGTGGGCTCCTGACAACCAGGCCGATCGTCTTTTCTCGCCTTCGCCGAACGCGGGCGCGGTTACCGAAAAGTAGAATCGGCCATCCTGCAGCAGCGAACAGACCCCGAAGTGAGGAGCGCCGTGACGGCCATCCAGGAGGCGCAGGAGCGCCCGCGCGGTGCCCGCCTGCCGCGAAGCGCCCGCCGTGAACAACTGCTCGGTGCCGCCCAGGAGGTGTTCGTCGCGCAGGGCTACCACGCGGCCGCCATGGACGACATCGCCGACCGCGCCGGGGTGAGCAAGCCGGTGCTCTACCAGCACTTCCCCGGGAAGCTGGAGCTCTACCTGGCGCTGCTGGACAAGCACTGCGACGCCCTGGTCGAGTCGACCCGCGAGGCGCTGTCGGCGACCAACGACAACAAGCAGCGGGTGGCCAACACCATGGAGGCGTACTTCAACTACGTCTCCAGCGAGTCCGGCGCCTTCCGGCTGGTCTTCGAGTCGGACCTGACCAACGAGCCGGCCGTGCGCGAGCGGGTCGAGCGGGCCTCCGAGGCGAGCGCGACGCTGGTCAGCAAGGTGATCCAGGAGGACACCGACCTGCCCGAGGCGGAGTCCAAGCTGCTCGCCGCCGGGGTCTGCGGCCTGGCCCAGATCACCGCCAGGTACTGGCTCTCGCAGGGCCTGGAGATCCCCCGCGACGAGGCGGTGCGGCTGGTCGCCAGCCTGTCCTGGCGCGGCCTGAAGGGCTTCCCGATGCACCCGGGCGAGCAGTCCGGCGAGGGTGCCGCCCACCAGGGCTGATCCACCGACCTTCGTCGGGCCGGGGATCCGGTGCTCTATGGTGAAGCCGTACGGCACGGTCGCCGCGAACGCTTGTCCCAGGCGGTCCGGTGCCCGTGCGTGGAGGCTGCAACCCCGGAGGGACGGAAGCCGTGGAGGTCAAGATCGGCGTGCAGAACGCGCCTCGCGAGATCGTGATCGAGAGCTCGCAGACTGCCGATGAGGTCCAGAGCGCGGTCGCGAAGGCACTGGAGGGCTCGGAGAAGATCTTCGCGCTGTCCGACGAGCACGGCCGTCGCATCATCGTCCCGGCCGAGCGCCTGGCGTACGTGGAGATCGGCGAGTCGGCCTCCCGCAAGGTCGGCTTCGGCACCGCCTGAGGCGTCGCCGCACAGGATCGTCCGGTGCCCCGTTCCCGCGAGGGAGCGGGGCACCGTCGCGTGTACGACCGGGTGGGGCGGGGTACGGCGAGGGTGCGGCGCCGGTGCCGCACGCCCGTTCCCCGGGAGGCAGCCTTGCTGGTCGAGTCGATCGCCTTCGCCCTCGTCGGCCTGGTCACGGGCGGCGCCGCCCTGCTGGCCCTGCCCGCGTACTTCCGCGCCGCCCGGGCCCTGACACTGGGCACCGCGCTGGCGGCGGCGCTGGTCGGCGGGGTGGTCGCGCACTTCGGCGTGGACGGGCGCCAGCCCGCGGTGTCCGTCGCGGCCGCGGCGGTGGCCGCGGGCGTGCTCACCTCGCTGCTGGCCCGGCCGGACCTCGCCGCCGGGCGCGCCCCGGCGCACCGGCACCACCCGCACCGGCCCGGCGCCCACCGCGCGTCGCGGCGGCACCGGGCGGCCTGAGGAACCCGTCGGCGGCCCGAGGACTCCTAGGACGCCAGGCCGAGGGCGGCCATCCGCTTGGTGTGCGCCTCGGTGATCCGGTTGAACATCTTGCCGACCTCGACCAGGTCGAAGCCCTGCACCTGCACGCCGCCGACCAGCAGGTTGGACAGCGCGTCGCGCTCGGCGACGACCCGCTGGGCCTGGCTGAGCGCCTCGCCCATCAGCCGCCGGCCCCACAGGGCGAGCCGGCCGCCGGCCCGCGGGTCGGCCTCGATGGCCTGGCGGACCTTGTCCACGGCGAACTGGGCGTGGCCGGTGTCGGACATCACGCTCAGCACCAGGTCACGGGTGTCGTCGTCCAGCCGGACGGCCACCTCGCGGTAGAAGTCGGTCGCGATGGCGTCGCCGACGTAGGCCTTGACCAGGCCCTCCAGCCAGTCCGAGGGCGCCGTCATCCGGTGGAACAGCTCCAGCGGCTCGACGAAGGGCCGCATCGCTTCCTGCGGGTCGGCGCCGACCTCGGCGAGCCGGTCGTGCAGCCGCTGGTAGTGCTGGAACTCGGCGGAGGCCATCCGGGCGAGCGCCGCCTTGTCGGCGAGGTCGGGCGCCAGCTTGGCGTCCTCGGCGAGCCGCTCGAAGGCGCTGAGCTCGCCGTACGCGAGCGCGCCGAGCAGGTCCAGCACCGCCGCCCGGTAGCCGGGGTCGGCCGAGCACGCGGCCCAGTCCCCGATCGAGCCGGCCGCCGCGTCCTGCGTCTCACCATGGGTCTCCATGACCCGCAACTTTAGTCCCGCCCCGCCGCCCCGTGCCCGGGCACGCCCGGTGACCGGCCGGACCGGCCGCTCCGGTGGCAGTTGCCGGGGGCAATGTCGGACGCGTCACGTGTTCGAGTCGTCGCCTGACTGTATGGTGGTACGGAGCCCGTCGTGTTCGCATGGTGTCACCGCCGTCTCGGTACCCCGCGCGAACCCTCCGTAGTGGCACCGTCCAGCCGGACGTGTCCGCACCGGAGGCACGGGTACTCACGTACGCGGATGCCCGGTCGGAGAGCCGATCGGCTCCGACCATGGCTTGGACTTCAAGCCTTGGCACCGCATCAGTGGCCGAGCGAGGGCCGCCGAGACCACGCCCCGAGGCGGAGGTCCCGCGCAGGTCCCTCACGGGAATCCTCCCCGACGCCGCCGGCGACGCGCCCCGCACCAGGGCAGCGCGCACCGGCCGGCCGCAGGGACCGGCGCGGTTGTGCGTCCGCGCAGCTGTATCAGGGCCGCCAGGCCCGTAGGCAGCCGCGCGGCTGCCCGCCCGCCGCTCGCTCTCGGCCCTTTCGAAAACGGAAGAGGCAGCACCCTGTCCACCACCGCTGAACCCATCAAGACGACGTTCCGGGAACTGGGGATCCTCCCGGAGACCGCCGAGGCGCTCGAGTCCGTCGGCATCGTCCACCCCTTCCCCATCCAGGAGATGACCCTGCCGGTCGCGCTGACCGGCCACGACGTCATCGGCCAGGCCAAGACCGGCACCGGCAAGACCCTCGGCTTCGGCCTCCCGCTGATCGAGCGGGCCATCGTGCGCGCCGACGTGGACGCCGGCCGGGCCACCGAGGACCAGCTCTCCGACTTCCCGCAGGCGCTGATCGTCGTCCCGACCCGCGAGCTGTGCACCCAGGTCACCAACGACCTGCAGACCGCCGGCAAGGTGCGCAACGTGCGCGTCCTCGCCGTCTACGGCGGCCGGGCGTACGAGCCGCAGGTGGAGGCGCTCACCAAGGGCGTCGACATCGTGGTCGGCACCCCGGGCCGCCTGCTGGACCTGGCCGGGCAGAAGAAGCTCAACCTGTCCAAGGTCCGCGCGCTGGTCCTGGACGAGGCCGACGAGATGCTCGACCTCGGCTTCCTGCCGGACGTCGAGAAGATCATCACCATGCTGCCGGCCAAGCGGCAGACCCTGCTGTTCTCGGCCACCATGCCGGGCCAGGTCATCAACCTCGCCCGCCGGTACATGAGCCAGCCGACCCACATCCGGGCCGCCGCCCCGGACGACACCGGCGCGACCGTCGCCAACATCGAGCAGCACATCTTCCGTGCGCACTCGCTGGACAAGGTCGAGACGGTCTCGCGCATCCTGCAGGCCGACGGCCGCGGGCTGGCGATGATCTTCTGCCGCACCAAGCGCACCGCCGCCGACGTCTCCGACCAGCTGACCCAGCGCGGCTTCGCGGCCGGCGCGGTCCACGGCGACCTCGGCCAGGGCGCCCGCGAGCAGGCCCTGCGGGCCTTCCGCAACGGCAAGGTCGACGTGCTGGTCTGCACCGACGTCGCGGCCCGCGGCATCGACGTCGAGGGCGTCACCCACGTCATCAACTACCAGTGCCCCGAGGACGAGAAGACCTACCTGCACCGGATCGGCCGCACCGGCCGGGCCGGCGCCTCCGGCACCGCCGTCACCCTGGTCGACTGGGACGACATCCCGCGCTGGCAGCTGATCAACAAGGCGCTGGACCTGCCGTTCAACGACCCGGAGGAGACCTACTCCACCTCCGCGCACCTGTACGAGCTGCTGAAGATCGCGCCGGGCACCAAGGGCGTCCTGCCGCGCTCTGAGCGGACCCGCGCCGGGCTCAACGCGGAGGAGGTCGAGGACCTCGGCGAGACCGGTGGACGCGGCGCCCGCTCGGGCCGCGGCGGTCGCGGTGAGCGCAGTGACCGCAGTGAGCGCGGTGACCGTGGTGGACGCGGCGGCCAGGGCGGCTCCGGCCGTCCGGGCGCCGGCGCCGCCACGGCCGAGACCGAGGAGCAGCAGCCGCGCCGCACCCGCGAGCGCCGCCGCACCCGCCGGGGCACGGCGGTCGGCGCCGAGGGCGAGGCCGCTGCCGTCGTGACCGGTGCCGCCGTGGCGACCCCGGCCGTCGAGGGCGCCGAGGACGAGGCCGCTCCGCGCCGTCGCCGTCGCCGCTCGCGCGGCGGTGCCGCCTCGGCCGAGGCCGCGGTGGCGGTCGAGTCGACCCCGGCCGCCGAGGCCGTCGTCGCCGAGGCCGCCGCGGTCGTCGAGGCCGCTGCCGAGGCGGTCACCGAGGCGGTCACCGAGGCCCCGGCCCCGGCGAAGAAGGCCACCCGCACCCGGACCCGCAAGCCGAAGGCGGAGACCACCGAGACGGCTCCGGCCGCCGAGGCCGACGTGGCCGAGGCCGTCGCTCCGGTGAAGAAGGCGACCCGGGCCCGCAAGCCGAAGGCGGAGGCCGTCGAGACGGCTCCGGCTGCAGCGCGATCCCGCCGTACAGCCGGTGCCGG